>JBQGCR010000949.1:0-5379 GCA_052038585.1 Kineosporiaceae bacterium | reverse complement strand
CTCGAGCCGGTCGCGTTGCTCACCGGCCGGGTCGGCGCACCGGACGAGCCGGCCGGGGCGGCCGCCCCGCCGCGCGGGCCGGGCGTCACCGTCGGCACGCAGCCGTGGCACCTGCGCGGGCGCCCGGCCAGGGCCGCCCGGCGGGCCGCGCGTCGCGCCGCGTAGGGCTGAGCCCCGTCCCCTCCCCTAGCCTGGGGCCGTGAGCAGCCGTGTCTTCGTCGCCCGGCTGGCAGGGCTCCCCGTCTTCGACCCCCTCGGGGACCAGGTCGGCCGGGTCCGTGACGTCGTCGTCGTCATCGGTGCCGGCCGGGCCGCGCCGCGCGCCGTCGGGCTCGTCGTCGAGGTCCCGGGCCGGCGCCGCGTCTTCGTGCCCCTGAGCCGGGTGACGAGCATCGACGCCGGCCAGGTCATCACGACCGGCCTGGTGAACATGCGGCGCTTCGAGCAGCGCCCCACCGAGACCCTCGTGCTCGGCGAGCTCCTCGACCGGACCGTGCAGGTGCGCGACCAGCCCGGCGGCGAGCCCTCCGTCGCGACGATCGAGGACGTCGCGATCGAGGAGGTCCGCGGCCGGGACTGGCGCGTGTCGAAGGTCTTCCTGCGCAAGGGCCGTCCGGCCGCGGGCCTGGCCGCCCGGTTCACCCGCCGCGGCGAGACCGTGCTCGTCGACTACGCCGACCTCACCGGACTCGACCTCGTCGAGCAGCGGCAGGGCGCGGCGAACCTCCTCGCCGCGTTCGAGGGCCTCAAGGCGGCCGACCTCGCCGAGGTCATCCACGAGCTGAGCCCCAAGCGCCGGGTCGAGGTGGCCGCGGCGCTCGACGACGAGCGGCTCGCCGACGTGCTCGAGGAGCTGCCCGAGGACGACCAGGTCGAGATCCTCACCGAGCTCGCCGAGGACCGCGCGGCCGACGTCCTCGAGGCGATGCAGCCCGACGACGCCGCCGACCTCATCTCCGAGCTGCCCGCCGACCAGGCCGAGGCGCTGCTCGCCCGGATGGACCCCGACGAGGCGGCGGACGTGCGCCGGCTGCTCGTCTACGCCGACGACACCGCAGGCGGCCTCATGACCCCCGAGCCGGTCATCCTCGGCCCCGAGGCGACCGTCGCGGAGGCGTTCGCGCACGTGCGCCGCGAGGAGGTCGCCCCGGCGATCGCCGCCGCCGTCTTCGTCTGCCGGCCCCCGCTCGAGCCGCCGACCGGGCGCTACCTCGGCCTGGTCCACGTCCAGCGGATGCTCCGGGAGGCGCCCGGCGAGCTCGTCGGGACCCTGCTCGACCGGGCCGTCGAGGCGCTCGACCCGGACACCCCGCTCGCCGAGGTGACCCGCCGGCTCGCGCAGTACAACCTGCTGTCGCTGCCGGTCACCGACGAGGACGGCCGGCTCGTCGGCGTCGTCACGGTCGACGACGTCCTCGACCACCTGCTCCCCGAGGACTGGCGCGAGCAGGAGCGCCGCGACACCGACCTCACCGGGGAGGTGCCGCGTGTCCGATGACGCCCCGCGCCGCACCGCGCCGGTCCGCACGTCGCTGAGCCGCACCCGCCGCCCGCCCGGCCTCGACACCCCGCGCGAGGTCCGCCGGCGGCTGCCCGCACCGCGCTTCGACCCGGAGATGTTCGGCCGCTGGTCGGAGTCCTTCGCCCGCTACATGGGCACGGCGTGGTTCATCGTCGGGATGACGGTGTTCGTCGCCGTCTGGCTGCTCTGGAACACCTACGGCCCGCAGCCGCTCCAGTTCGACCCGAGGGCGCTCAACTACACGCTGCTCACGCTCATCCTGTCGCTCCAGGCGTCCTACGCCGCGCCGCTCATCCTCCTCGCCCAGAACCGGCAGGCCGACCGCGACCGCGTCGCCCTCGAGCAGGACCGCCAGCGCGCCGAGCGCAACCTCGCCGACACCGAGTACCTCGCGCGGGAGGTCGCCGCGCTGCGGATCGCCCTGCGCGACGTCGCGACCCGCGACTTCGTCCGCGGCGAGCTGCGCGACCTGCTCGCCGAGCTCCAGGCCGAGCTCACGACGGAGGACGACGACGGCGGCGCGCGCCCGGCCAGCGCGGCCCGGGGCAAGGACGCCCGCTCCGGCAAGGACCGGTCGGGCAAGGACGGCCGGTCCGGCAAGGACCGGTCGGGCAAGCCGGCCAAGGACCGGCCCCGGCACCGCAGCGCACCCGCTAGCCCGGACGGGTCAACCCTGAGCCCGGACGTGCCGACACACCCTGCGTGACGTCTCCCGCCGGCAGCACACCGGGCAGCGCCGTGCCCGCCCCGGGTGCCCGGCGCCGCCGGCTCGGTGACGTCCTCGTCGAGGCCGGCGTGCTCACCGCCGAGCAGCTCGAGACCGCGCTGGAGGCCCAGCGCACGAGCGAGGGACCGCGCCGCCGGCTCGGGCAGGTCGTCGTCGACCTCGGCCTGGCCTCCGAGCGCGACGTCGCGCAGTCCCTCGCCGACCTCCTCGGGCTCGAGCTCGTCGACCTCAGCCAGACCCTGCCCGCCCCCGACGTCGTCCGGACGCTGCCCCGCGCCGTCGCCGAGCGCACCCGCGTCCTCGTCCTCGACCGCACGGCGCGGGGCCTGCTCGTCGCGGCGGCCGACCCGACGAACGTCCTCGCGATCGACGACGTCAAGCTCTACACCCGCAGCCAGGACATCAAGGTCGTCGTCGCGGTCGAGAGCCAGATCCGCGAGCAGCTGTCCCGGGCGTGGTCCCTCGGCGAGGACACCTCGGTGGCCGCCATGGCCGAGGCCGAGGAGCCGGACGACGCCGGCGCCGACCTGCCCTTCGGTGCGGTCGACGACGACGCCCCGATCGTCAAGCTCGTCAACCGGGTGCTCGCCGACGCCGTCCGGCAGCGGGCCTCGGACATCCACGTCGAGTCCCAGCGCGAGACGCTGCGGGTGCGCTACCGCGTCGACGGCCTGCTCCGCGACGTCATGAACGCCCCGCGCCGGCTCACCGGCGCCGTCGTCAGCCGGATCAAGATCATGTCCGGTCTCGACATCGCCGAGCGCCGGGTGCCGCAGGACGGCCGGACGCGCTTCGTCGTCGAGGGCCAGGCGATCGACGCCCGCGTCTCGACGCTGCCGAGCCTGTTCGGCGAGAAGGTCGTCATCCGCCTCCTCACCCGCGGGGACGAGGTGCCGTCCCTCGCCTCCCTCGGCTTCGACCCGCCGCAGCTGCGCGCCTTCACCTCGGCGCTGGAGACCCCGCAGGGGCTCATCCTCATCACCGGACCGACCGGCTCGGGCAAGACGAACACGCTGTACTCGGCGATCGCGCACGTCAAGTCGCCGGACAAGAACATCGTCACCCTCGAGGACCCGGTCGAGGTGCAGCTGCCCGGCATCACCCAGGTCGGGGTCAACGTCAAGACCGGCATGACGTTCTCGGCGGGTCTGCGCTCGATCCTGCGGCAGGACCCCGACGTCGTCCTCGTCGGCGAGGTCCGCGACGCCGAGACCGCCGAGCTCGCGCTCAAGGCCTCGCTCACCGGGCACCTCGTGCTGACGACGCTGCACACGAACTCGGCCGTGGCCGCGATCACCCGGCTCGTCGACATGGGCGCCGAGCCGTTCCTCGTCGCCTCCTCGCTCACGGCGTCCGTGGCGCAGCGCCTCGTGCGACGGGTGTGCCCGTCGTGCGCGCAGCCCGCCGTGCCGGACCCGACGACGCTCGCGCTGCTCGGCCTCGCCCCGCACGACGTCGCGGACGCCACCCCGCGCAAGGGCACCGGCTGCCACGACTGCGCCGGCACCGGCTACCGCGGCCGGACGGCCGTCTACGAGGTCTTCGTCGTCGACGCCGCGACCCGCAAGCTCCTCGTCAAGGACCCCTCGGAGTCGACCCTGGCCGCCCAGGCCCGCGCGAACGGGATGGCGACGCTGCGCGCCTCGGCCGTGGCCAAGGCCCGGGACGGCGTGACGACGTTCGAGGAGGCGGTGCGGGTCACCCACACCGACCACACGGCCCGCCGGGCGTGCCCGGCGTGCGAGCGCAACGTCGAGGACGACATGGTCGTCTGCCCGTGGTGCGCCGCGACGCTCGACCGCGGGCACTGCCAGACGTGCGCGCGCGGCCTCGACCCGGACTGGAAGGTCTGCCCCTGGTGCCGCACGCCCGCCGGGGTGGCGGTCCTGCCTCCCCCGCAGCGGTCCCTGCCCGGCTGAACGCCTACCCTGGGGGCATGTCCTCCCCCGACCTGTCGGCGATCCAGGCTGCGCTCGCCACGGTGAACGACCCCGAGATCCGCCGTCCCGTGACCGAGCTCGGCATGGTCAAGGACGTGACGGTCGACGGCGGCGCCGTCCGCGTCGACCTGTACCTCACCGTCGCCGGCTGCCCCATGAAGGACACCCTGACCCGCGACGTCACCGCCGCGGTGTCGAAGGTCGACGGCGTGACCGGGGTCGACGTCGTCCTCGACGTCATGTCCGACGAGCAGCGGGCCGCGCTCAAGGACCAGCTCCGCGGGCCCGGCCAGAGCCGGGAGATCCCGGTCGGCACGGGCGGCAACCTCACCCGCGTGTACGCCGTGGCGTCCGGCAAGGGCGGCGTCGGCAAGTCGAGCGTGACGACGAACCTCGCGGCCGCGATGGCCGCCGACGGGCTCTCGGTCGGCGTCGTCGACGCCGACGTCTACGGCTTCTCCGTCCCCCGCATGCTCGGCGTCACCGCGCCGCCGACCCGGGTCGACGACATGATCCTCCCGCCGGTCGCGCACGACGTGAAGGTCATCTCGATCGGCATGTTCGTCCCCGGCAACCAGCCGGTCGTGTGGCGCGGGCCGATGCTGCACCGCGCGCTCGAGCAGTTCCTCGCCGACGTCTTCTGGGGCGACCTCGACGTGCTGCTGCTCGACCTGCCGCCGGGCACCGGCGACATCGCCATCTCGACCGCCCAGCTCCTGCCGACCGCCGAGATCCTCGTCGTGACGACGCCGCAGACGGCCGCCGCGGAGGGCGCCGCCCGGGCCGGCTCCATCGCCCTGCAGACCAAGCAGCAGGTCGTCGGGGTCGTGGAGAACATGTCGTGGCTCGAGCTGCCCGACGGCTCGCGGATGGAGGTCTTCGGGGCCGGCGGCGGCAAGACGGTCGCCGAGAACCTGGGCCGCCAGATCGGGGCGCCGGTGCCGCTGCTCGGCCAGGTCCCGCTCGACACCTCGGTGCGCGAGGGCGGCGACGCCGGCAAGCCCGTCGTGCTGTCGGCACCGGACTCCCCCGCCGCCGTCGCCCTGCGCGGCGTCGCCTCGACGCTCCCCCGCCGCGCCCGCGGCCTCGCCGGCCGCTCGCTCGGGCTGCCGCCCGCCGGCAAGCGCTAGGGCCGCTAGGTCGCGTCCTCGTCGAACGAGGACGCGGCCGGACGGGCCGGCGCCGCGTCG
>JBQGCR010000948.1:0-8460 GCA_052038585.1 Kineosporiaceae bacterium | reverse complement strand
CTCGTCGCCCCGGGCGCGGCGCTGGGCCTCCTCGCGCTCGCGCTCCTGGCGCTCGCGCCGGCGGGCCTCCATGACCTCGCCGTACGTCAGGCCCTCCGGCGGCAGCTCGGGCTGGGCGGGCTGGTCGTCCTGCCGGGTCGTCTGCTGAGCCGGCTGCTGCCCCGGCTGCTGCGAGGGCTGCTGGGAGGGCTGCGGCGGCTGCCACCCCGGCCCCGGCGGCGGGCCGAACGGGTCCTGCGCGGGCGGCGCCTCCTGCTGCGCCGGGCGCGCGGCGAACGGGTTGGTCCCGAGCCCGCGCGGGCCGCCGGCGGCGGCGAGGCGGCCGAGCACCTCCATGGCGTCGCGGACCTTCTCCTCGGCGCAGAGCACCTGGTACTCGCTCGCGACGATCTGGCTCATCGACGTGAAGTCGCGCCGGCCGCCGGTGAACGAGTACGACAGGACCCCGAAGAGCATCCCGAAACCGGCGCCGATGAGGATCGCGAAGAGGATCGAGAAGTCCTGGCCCTGCGTGAAGAACAGCAGGAGGAGCCCGACGAAGAGACCGAAGTAGGCCCCGGACGCCGCGCCGCCGAGCGCCACGCGGCCGTACGTCAGCCGGCCGGTCACCCGCTCGACCATCCGCAGGTCCGTCCCGACGATCGTCACGTGCTGCACCGGGAAGGAGTTGTCGGACAGGAAGTCGACGGCCTTCTGCGCCTCGGCGTAGGTCGCGTAGCGGGCGATCGTCGTCCCGGTCGGCGGGGTGGGCAGCATCGGGGGGCGTCCGGCACGTGCTCCGGCGGGGCCGAGGTTCGACATGCGCTCATTGTCGCCGATCAGGCTGGACGTCACCTGTGCAGCGGCTGGGCAGCCGCCCCGGGTCGCCCGGGGGTCAGCCCTTGCGGGCGTAGTCCTCGAGGAGCCGGCGGCCGATGATCATGCGCTGGATGTCGGCGGTGCCCTCGCCGATGAGGAGCATCGGCGCCTCCCGGTAGAGGCGCTCGATCTCGTACTCCTTGGAGTAGCCGTAGCCGCCGTGGATCCGGAAGGAGTCCTCGACGACGTCGCGGCAGTACTCGCTCGCGAGGTACTTCGCCATGCCGGCCTCGAGGTCGTTGCGCTCGCCGGCGTCCTTCGTCCGCGCCGCCATGACCATCATCTGGTGGGCGGCCTCGACCTTGGTCGCCATCTCGGCGAGCCGGAACTGCACGGCCTGGTGGTCGGCGATCTTCTTGCCGAACGTCTCGCGCTGCTGGGCGTAGTCGATCCCGAGCTCGAACGCCCGCATCGCCAGGCCGCAGGCGCGCGCGGCGACGTTGACCCGGCCGACCTCGACGCCGTCCATCATCTGGTAGAAGCCCTTGCCGGGCTCGCCGCCGAGCACCTGGGCGTCGTCGGTCGTGTAGCCGTCGAAGACGAGCTCGGTCGTGTCGACGCCCTTGTAGCCCATCTTGTCGATCTTGCCCGGGACGAGCAGCCCGGGCGCGGTCTGGCCGAAGCCGGACTCCTTCTCGACGAGGAACGTCGTCATGTTGCGGTAGACGCTCTTCTCGCCGAGGTCGGTCTTCGTGAGCACCGCGACGAGCGTCGACGAGCCGCCGTTCGTCAGCCACATCTTCTGGCCGTTGATGCTCCACGTGCCCGACGCATCGTCCCGGACGGCCTTCGTGCGGATCGCCGACACGTCCGACCCGCAGTGCGGCTCGCTCATCGAGAAGGCACCGCGCACCTCGCCGGTCGCCATCCGCGGCAGGTACCGCTGCTTCTGCTCCTCGGTCCCGTGCTGCAGGAGCATGTACGCGACGATGAAGTGGGTGTTGATGATGCCGGAGACGCTCATCCACCCGCGGGCGATCTCCTCGACGACGAGCGCGTAGGTGAGCAGCGACTCGCCCAGGCCCCCGTACTCCTCGGGGATCATGAGCCCGAAGACGCCCATCTCCTTCATGCCCTCGACGATCGCCGCCGGGTACTCGTCCTTGTGCTCGAGCTCGGTCGCGACGGGGATGATCTGCTCGTCGACGAACTCGCGGACGGCGGAGAGGATCTCCCGCTGCTCCTGCGTGAGCCCCTCGGTGTGCTGCAGCCGTCCCATGTCCGCCCCTCCTCGCGCGTGCCGGGTTTCACGGGATGCCCGGTCTGGGGCGAGTATTGACCGCGGGAGGGGGGCGCGCACCCACTCCCCGTGTGAGGGATGCCACCCCCACGCGTGCGCAGGTTCACCCGCAGCCGAGACCGGGGGACGTCATGACCGTGAGCCGCAGGACCCTCCTGCTCGGCGGCCTCGCCGCCGCGGGCACCGCCGGTGCCGTCGTCGCGACGGCGACCGAGGCGGCCCCCGTCCGCTCGGCGCTGCTCGGCCGCATCGGCCGCGGCCCGCACGTGGAGTCCGGCGCGTTCACCTCCCGCGCCCGACTGGGGGCCCGGACCGGCTGGACGCTCGCCCTGCCCCCCGGCGTGAGCGTCGACCGGCCGGTCACGGCCACCGGCGCGCCCCTGCCGCTGTGCGTGATCCTCCACGGCAAGGGCGGGGACCACACCGAGCTCGGCAAGGTCGGCTACGACGCGGCGCTCGCCGCCGTCGTCCGGTCCGGCGTCCCGCCGTTCGCGCTCGTGAGCGTGGACGGCGGCAACCGGTACTGGCACCGCCGCGCCGAGGGGGACGACTCCGGGGCGATGGTCCTCGGCGAGCTCCTGCCGCTCATGGCGCGCCGCGGCCTGGCGGCCGGGGAGGACGACGCCGTCGCGTTCCTCGGCTGGTCGATGGGCGGCTACGGGTCGATGCTCACGGCGCTGCGCCGCGGGCTCGACCGCGTCGCGGGCGTCGCGGCGATCTCCCCCGCGCTGTGGCTGGACCCCGGCTCGACCCCCGCCGGAGCCTTCGACGACCGCGAGGACTACGACGCGCACGACGTCTGGGGCCGCCGCGACGAGCTCGCGACCGTGCCCCTGCGCCTGGACTGCGGGGACCGGGACGCGTTCCTGCCGGCGTTCCGCGAGTTCGTCGCCGGCACGCGGCCGCGGCCCGCGGGCGGCGTCCAGGCCGGCCGGCACAACCGTGACTACTGGCGCTCCCTCGCCCCGGCCCAGCTGACGTTCCTCGGGCGGGCCCTCGCCGCACGGGCGGGCTGACGGCGCCGCCGCCCGCGGTGCCACCATTCCTGCCATGAGCGACTCCCACCGGCAGGTCGGCCTCGAACGGCTCGACGAAGGCGTCTACCTGGCCCGCAACGCCCGCGGGGCGACCCTGCGGTTCGGCAGCAAGGCCGAGGACGGCTTCACCCCCGTCGAGCTGCTGCTCGCCGCCGTCGCGGGGTGCAGCGCCGTCGACGTCGACGTCGTCACCGGCCGGCGCTCGCCCGCCGACCGCTTCGAGGTCGTCGCGGACGCCGAGTACGTCCGCGACGAGACCGGCAACGTGCTGCGCGACCTCACCGTGACGTTCCGCGTGTCCTTCCCCGAGGGCGAGGCCGGGGACGCCGCCCGCGCGGTCCTCCCCCGGGCGGTGCGGACGTCCCACGACCGCACGTGCACCGTGAGCCGGACGATCGAGGCCGGCACGCCGGTCCGGGTCGTCGTCGAGGACTGACGCGCCGGCGGGAATGGCCGCCGACGGTCCGGCGTTCGGGTCCGCGAGGGTCGTGCCCGGATCGTGGACGTCGGTTGAGCGCTCACGGACCGGGCCCTACCCTCGGAAGCAGCCATCCAGAGCGGCCGAGAGACCTGGCTCGACGACGCCGCAGCAACCACCTGGGGACGTCCGTCCCCGGCCGGTGCTACCGCCGGGACCGATGGAGGACCGCATGACCACGCTCCGGCTCGTCCGCCGGCACCACGTCGACCTGCTGCGCACGTCGAGCGCCTGCTGTCGCCGTCGCTGACCACCAGCGCCGCGACCCTGCTCCCCTGCCGCCGCACCGACGGCGGCACCCCGCGACCCGCGCACCGACGCGTGCGCGAGCCCGAGAGGAAACCCCTGCGTGACCACCGCCGACGTCCGTCCGTCCCGCCCCACGCGCACCCGCGACGAGGGGCAGTGGGCCGTGTCGGGTCAGAAACCCCTCAACGCGAACGAGGAGTGGAAGTCCCGCGAGGGCGGCCTCGCCGTCCGTGACCGGGTCGTCGAGACCTACTCGCGGACCGGGTTCGCGAGCATCCCGGGCGAGGACCTGCGCGGCCGGATGCGCTGGTGGGGCCTGTACACGCAGCGCCGTCCCGGCATCGACGGCGGCCGCACGGCCTCCCTCGAGCCGGAGGAGCTCGACGACGAGTACTTCATGATGCGCGTGCGCATCGACGGCGGGGCGGTCTCCCTCGAGCAGCTGCGCGTCCTGGCCGACATCGCCGCCCGGTACGCCCGGGGCACCGCCGACGTCACCGACCGGCAGAACGTCCAGTACCACTGGATCCGGATCGAGGACGTCCCGGCGATCTGGGAGGCCCTCGAGGCCGTCGGCCTGTCGACGACGGAGGCGTGCGGGGACGTGCCGCGCGTCATCCTCGGCTCGCCGGTCGCGGGCATCGCGGCCGACGAGATCCTCGACGGCACCCCGGCGATCCGGGACATCACGTCCCGGTTCATCGGCGACCCGGAGCTGGCGAACCTGCCTCGCAAGTTCAAGACGGCGGTCTCCGGCAGCCCGCACCAGGACGTCGCGCACGAGCTGCACGACGTCGCGTTCGTCGGCGTGGTCCACCCCGAGCACGGCCCGGGGTTCGACCTCTTCGTCGGTGGCGGGCTCTCGACGTCCCCGATGCTCGCCCAGCGCCTCGGCGCGTGGGTGCCCGTCGAGGAGGTCGCCGACGTCTGGCACGGCGTCATCCGGATCTTCCGCGACTACGGCTACCGCCGGCTGCGCAACCGCGCCCGCCTGAAGTACCTCGTCGCGGACTGGGGCGCGGCGAAGTTCCGCGAGGTGCTCGAGACCGAGTACCTCGGCCGGCCGCTCCTCGACGGCCCGGCCGCGCCGCCGCCCCCCACGGGCCGGCGCGACCACGTCGGCGTGCACCGGCAGCGGGACGGGCGGTTCTACGTCGGTGCGGCCCCGGTCGTCGGGCGGGTCGGCGGGGACACCCTCGCCCGGCTCGCGGACGCCGTCGAGCGTGCGGGGAGCGCGCGCATCCGCTTCACCCCCGAGCAGAAGGTCGTCGTCCTCGACGTCGAGGCGCAGAAGGTGGCCGACCTGCTCGACGACCTCGACGCGATCGGGCTGCAGGCCCGGGCGTCGGCGTTCCGCCGCGGCACGATGGCGTGCACCGGCATCGAGTTCTGCAAGCTCGCGATCGTCGAGACCAAGGCGACGGCGGCGAACCTCGTCGCCGAGATGGAGAGGCGGTTCAGCGACGTCCCGGAGCTGTTCACCCCGGAGTCGCCCGTCATCTCGATCCACGTCAACGGCTGCCCCAACGCCTGCGCCCGGACGCAGACCGGCGGGATCGGCCTCAAGGGCATCCAGCTGCCGAACCCGGCCGACCCGCAGGGGCCGACCGTGGAGGGCTTCCAGGTGCACCTCGGGGGCGGTCTCGGTCTCACGGCCGGGTTCGGGCGCAAGCTGCGCGGCCTCAAGGTGACGAGCGCGGACCTGCCGGACTACGTCGAGCGGCTCGTCCGGCGCTGGCTCGCCCAGCGCGCCGACGACGAGTCCTTCACCGCCTGGGCGCTGCGCGCCGACGAGGCGGACCTGCAGTGACGTCGGGACCCGAGGGCTCGCCCCCGGCCGCGTCCGCCACGCAGCGAGCGGTGCCGTACGTGTGCCCGTTCTGCGGCGAGGAGGACCTGCGGCCGGTCGAGGGCGGCGGCTGGCACTGCCGCTCGTGCCTGAGGGTCTTCAGCGTCACCTTCCACGGACTGCGGACCGGGGCCACGACCCCGGCCCCCGGAGGGAACCCCACGCCATGATCGGAACGCTCATCTCGCGGCCGGAGGACGTCGCCGCGGCGCTCGAGGAAGACCCGGTCGACTTCGCCAAGTACGCCGACGAGGTGCTCGAGGGCGCCGACCCGCTCACCGTCCTGGGCTGGGCGCACCGCGCCTTCGGCAAGTCGCTCGCCGTGACGGCGTCCATGGGCGACACCGTCGTCGCGCACCTCGCCTCGCGCGCGGCCCCCGGCGTCGACGTCCTGTTCGTCGACACCGGCTACCACTTCACCGAGACCCTCGGGACGGTCGACGCGGTCAAGCACACCTACCCGGTGCGGCTGCTGTCGATCAGCCCCAAGCAGTCGAAGGCCGAGCACGAGGCGAAGCACGGCGAGCTGTGGCGCACCGACCCGGACGCGTGCTGCGCCGTCCGCAAGGTCGCCCCGCTCGGCAACGCGCTGCGCGGCTACCGCGCCTGGGCGACCGGCCTGCGCCGCGAGGAGACCCCCTCGCGCGCGGAGACGCCGACGGTCTCCTGGGACGCCCGCCGCGGGCTGCTCAAGCTCGCGCCCATCGCGGCGTGGACCCAGGACGACCTCGACGACTACCTCGACCGCTTCCCCGAGGTCATCTCGAACCCGTTGCTGCTCATGGACTTCAAGAGCATCGGCTGCGCGCCGTGCACCCGTCCCGTCGCCCCCGGCGAGGACGCCCGCGCCGGCCGCTGGGCGGGCCGCAACAAGACCGAGTGCGGCATCCACTACAGCATCTGACCCCGCCGACTGCGTGCGGAGTCGGCGTCAGGGGGCGGGGGGCGTCCAGACGTCGGTGCGGGTCATACCGGCGGCGCGACCCTTGCCGGCGACGACGAGGGCCATCTTCCGGCTCGCCTCGTCGATCATCTCGTCGCCGAGCATCGCCGCGCCGCGGGCGCCGCCGGCCTCGGAGGTGCACCACTCGTAGGCGTCGAGGATGTTCTCGGCGTGGTCGTAGTCCTCCTGGCGCGGGCTGTAGACCTCGTTCGCCGCGTCGACCTGCCCCGGGTGCAGCACCCACTTTCCGTCGAAACCCAGTGCGGCGGAACGGGACGCGACCCGGCGGAAGCCGTCGACGTCCTTGATGGCCAGGTACGGGCCGTCGATCGCCTGCTTGTCGTTGGCGCGGGCCGCCATGAGGATCGACATGAGGATGTGGTGGTAGGCGTCGCCGACGTCGTAGCCCGGGGGCTGCTCGCCGACGACGAGGCTCTTCATGTTGATCGAGGCCATGAAGTCCGCCGGGCCGAAGATGATCGTCTCGACCCGCGGGGACGCCTTGGCGATCGCGTCGACGGCGATCAGGCCAGCGGCGTTCTCGATCTGCGCCTCGATGCCGATCCGGCCGACCTCGTATCCCATCGTCGTCTCGATCTGCGTGAGCAGGGTGTCGAGCATCGCCACCTGCGCCGCGTTCTGCACCTTGGGCAGCATGATGCAGTCGAGGTTCGCGCCGGCGCCCTCGACGACCTCGACGACGTCGCGGTACGTCCAGTGCGTCGTCCAGTCGTTGACCCGGACCGTGCGGACCTTGCCCTCGAACCCGCCCTCGTTGAGCGAGGACACGATCGTCTTGCGCGCCTCGGGCTTGACGAGGGGGGCGCACGCGTCCTCGAGGTCGAGGAACACCTGGTCGACCGGCAGCGTCCGCGCCTTGTCGATCATCTTCTGGCTCGACCCCGGCACCGCCAGGTTCGACCGGCGCGGGCGCAGCTCTCGGGACGTCATCGTTCCTCCTCGCACGGATCGGGCGGGCCCGACGCTACCCGCCGCGCCCGGGCCGCCCCACGACGGTGCGCGTGACGTAACCCACGCGGTGAGCCGTGTCGGGCACCTGTGGCACGCTGCGGTCATGGCCCGCGACGACGAGAGCATCGAGAGCTTCTTCGGGCCGGTCGTCGGACGGCCGGCGGACCAGGACGACGACGTGGCGGGCCGCACCGGCCCCTCGCCCGCCTGGGACGAGCCGGAGGCCGACCGGGTCGCGACGAGCCCGTTCTGGCTCGACGACGCCGGGGTGCCGGCCCGGACCGGGTCCACGGCCGTCACCGCGCCGCTGCCCGCGCCGGTCCCGGACCCCGAGCCGGAACCCGAGCCGGAGCCGGAGCCGGAACCCGAGCCGGAGCCGGAGCCCGAGCCCGAGCCGGAGCCGGAGCCCGGGCTCGGCGTCGAGGACGTCGCCCTCGTCGCCGAGGCCTGCGCCAAGGCCGGCCTGGTCTGGGTCCGCCCCGCCGGCACGCAGCGCTGGCAGGCCGCCTGGCACGTGTGGCACGACGGCGCCGTCACCGTCGTCTACGGCGTCGACGAGCAGATGCTGCCCCCGCTCGAGGGACCGGTCGAGGTCGCCGTCCCCACCAAGGACACCGGCACCCGCCTCGTGACCTTCGCGGCCGACGGCACGGCGCTGCGGCCCGGCACCCCGGAGTGGGACGCCGCGGCCGACGCGCTGTCCGCCGCCCGGCTCAACGCCCGCGACCCCGGCGACCAGCGGGCCCGGTGGGCCGGCGGCGCCGTCGTCGTCCGGCTCGAGCCGGTCGCGTTGCTCACCGGCCGGGTCGGCGCACCGGACGAGCCGGCCGGGGC
>JBQGCR010000947.1:0-7146 GCA_052038585.1 Kineosporiaceae bacterium | reverse complement strand
CGGGCGGTGACCGGCCCGGCGGCCACCCGCGCCCGCGCCCGGGTGAGCCGGGCGAGCAGCGCCGAGGACCGGCTGCCGCGCCGGTCGAAACCGCGCGCGGCCAGCGTCGCGAGGGCGCGGGCGTCGTCGAGGCGCCCGCGGGTCAGGGCGATCCCGGCTCGCATGAGGACGCAGTCCGCGTGGTCCTGCGGGCTGCCCAGCGCGGCGAAGGCCTCCGCGGCGCGCTCCAGGTCGGCGTCGGCCTCGTCGAGCAGGCCCGCCGAGGACAGCACCCGGGCCCGGTCGAGCCGGTACACCGCGGTGCCGCCGGGGCTGTCGTCGGGCTGGCGCGCATGGGCGCGGTCCATCTCCGCCAGGGCCCTCGGCAGGTCGCCGGCGAGCCAGCGCAGGTAGCCGAGGTTGTGCCCGGCGCGGGCGGCGTGCACCGGGTGGCCCAACCGCTCGGCGAGCCCCTGGCAGTGCGCGAAGTCCCGCTCCGCGGCGTCGAGTCGGCCGGCGAGCAGGTGGACGACGCCTCGGTTCATCGTCAGCCGGACCGAGGCGAGGTCGTCGGGGTCGAGCCCGGGCTGGGCCGCGTCGAGGTCCTGCAGCGCGGCGTCGAGCCGGCCCGAGCGCAGGTGGAGCAGGCCGCGCTGGCTCAGGGCGAGCGCGTGCAGGTCGTGCCCCGGGTCGGCGAGCAGGTCGTCGAGCAGGGCCAGTCCCTCGCTGACGTGGCCGCCCTCGGCGACGGCGTGGGCCAGGCTGAGCCGGATCCGCGCCGCCGGGACCGGGGAGGTGCCGTCGGGCGGCAGCCGGTCGAGCAGCCCGCGCAGCGCCGCCGCGGCCGGGGCCCACGCCCAGCCGACGTCCATGAGGTGCAGCGCCCGCTCGTACTCCCGGGCGACGTCCTGCACGCCGTCCGACGGGGGGCTGGGGGCGCCGGGCACGCGCCCATCCTGGCGCACCGGCCCGCGCGGCCGCCGCCGGGGCGGCGGCCGCCCGCCCTCAGATCTGGACCGCCGGGGTGACGACCGGCCGCAGCAGCCGCAGCGTCGTCACCGGGGTCGGGCGGAAGACGAGCTGGACGAGGCCGTGCGGGACGCCGCTGAAGCAGAAGCGCCCGTCCTCGTCCGCCGTCGTCGCGGTCTGCTCGTCGCCTCCGGCGCTGCCGCCGGGCTGGGCGCTGCGCAGGGCGACCTCGACACCGGCGCCCTCGCCGATCCAGCCGTCGAGGCGCACCGCCGGGTCCTCGTCGGTGATCGTCACCATGACGGACAGGTGCTCGCTGCTGAAGGTGACGTTGCGCGCCCGGTCCTCGGCGCGGGTCCCCGCCGGCTGCAGCTCCTCGGCGAGGAGCATGAGCTCGGCGTCGAGGTTCTCCATGGACAGCACGAACGCCACCCGGTCGGCGAGGTCGTCCGGCACCGGGTCGCGCAGCTCCCACATCCGGCGCAGGGTGTCGATCGTCGCGACGTCGCCCGGTCCCGGCTCCGTCGTGCCCGCTGCCGCGTCGTCCATGGCGCTCATCCGTTCCTCCAGTCCCCGTCCGCCGCCAGCGCGGCACGTAGCTTGCCCAGGCAGCGGCCCCTGGTCGGCCCGATGCTCCCGACCGGCATCTGCAGGTCCTGCGAGAGCTGTTCGTAGTCCGGGCGGTCGGCGAAGGCGACCACCCGGAGCAGGCGCTGGCAGCGCTCGGGCAGCGTGGCGACCGCCGCCCAGAGCGCGCGGTCGCGGTGGTCGCGGACGACGACGTCCTCGACGGCCGGCTCGGTCGGCGCGTGCGACTGGAGCACCTCGTCCTCGGCCGGCTGCTGGCGCTGCTGGCGCTTGGCGACCCGCCAGGCCTCGCGGCGGGCGGTCACCGAGAGCCAGCGCACGACCGCCTGCGGGTCGGCGAGGCCGTCGCCGCTGCGCACGAGGGCGAGCCACGTCGCCTGGACGACGTCCTCGGCGGTCGGCCGGTCGAGCCGGTAGGCGCGCACCGTGTGCCAGAGCATCGGGGTGAGCAGGTGGACGAGCTCGTCGAGGGCGGCGCCGTCCCCGGCCCGCCAGCGCGCGTACGAGGCGGCGGCCCGGTCGCACAGCACCGTGAGGCCGTCGTGCGCGACGACGTCGAGCCGGTCGGCACGGGTCGTGGCGGAGCCGGTCACGACCGCACCGCTCACTTCTGCGTCGTGGGGTCGTCGTTCGGGCTGATGTACGGCTTGCCGTCCTTCGTCATGCCGGACGGCTTGGCCTGCTTCGTGGGTGCGGGGTCGGTCGAGGTCGTCCGGTCGGGCGTCGGCTCGGTCATGGCGTGGTCCCCCAGCGGGTCGTGGTCCGTCCCGCCGCGGGGCCTCGCGGCGGGTGCTCGGCACGGTACTGCGGTCCAGGACCCCCCGGGACGGCCCGTGATACCGGCTCCGTCCTGTGACCTGGGTCACGTCGTGCCGCCTGACAGCATGGACCGGTGGGACGCCGCGGCACCAGACCTCCCGGCGGCGGGACCGACGGGGCCGCCGCCGCCTCGAGCGAGCGGGTCGTCCTCGTGCCGGACGGCGACGGCCGCGGCGGGTGGACGGTCGTCGTCGACGGCGTCCCGAGCAGCCACCTCGACCTGGCGGACCCGACCCGCCTCGACTTCGAGTACATGCGCTGGATCGGCGACCTGCTCGACGTCCTCGACCCGGGACCGCTGCGCGTGGCCCACCTCGGCGGCGCCGGCTGCACGCTGGCGCGCTACGTCGAGGCGACCCGGCCCGGGTCGGCGCAGGTGGTGCTCGAGGTCGACGCCGAGGTCATCGCCGTCGTGCGGGCCGCGACCGGGCTGCGCTCGAGCCGGCGGCTGCGGGTGCGGCAGGCGGACGCCCGGGAGGGCCTCGCGGCCTTCGCCGACGGCGGCCTCGACGTCGTCGTCCGGGACGCCTTCGCCGACGGGCAGGTCCCGGCGCACCTGACGACGGACGGCTTCCTGCGCGAGGTGCGCCGGGTGCTCGCGCCGGGCGGGGTGTACGTCGCCAACGTCGCCGACCGGCCGCCGATGTCGCTGGCCCGGGCGGAGGCGGCCACGGCGCGCAGCGTCCTCGGGCACGTCGCCCTCGCCGCGGAGCCCGCGCAGTTCAAGGGCCGTCGCTACGGCAACGTCGTCCTCGCCGCCGCCGACGTCCCGCTGCCGGTGGCCGGCTGGGGGCGCCGGCTCGCGTCCGGCGCGGTCCGGGCCCGGCTCGTCGAGGGCGACGGGGTGGCGGGGTTAGCCGCCCGCGCGACGGTGCTGCGCGACGGCTCCCGGCCGGTCGGGGCGGGCCCTACGGGAGGGCGACCGTGACCCCGTCCGCCGCGGCGGCGCCCATCGCGTGCAGGACGGCCCCCGCCTCGTCGAGGCCGATCGTCGCGCCGACGAGGTCGCCGGGCCGCAGCCGGCCGGACGCCACGAGGTCGAGCATCCCCGGGTAGGCGTGCGCGGCCATGCCGTGGCTGCCGAGCACGGCGAGCTCGCCGGCGACGACGAGGTGCATCGGGACGGCGGGCAGGCCCGTGGCGCTGGGCAGCAGCCCCACCTGGACGTGCCGGCCACGGGGCAGGAGCCCGGCGATGGAGGCGTGGCACGCCGCCTGCGCGCCGAGCGCGTCGAGCCCGACGTGCGTGCCGCCCCCGGACGCGTCGCGGACGGCCTGCGCCACCTCGTCCGGGCCGAGCCCGCTCGCGTCGACGACGTCGGCGCCGAGCGCCCGGGCGCGCCCGAGCGCGCGGGGCGAGACGTCGACGGCGACGACGCTGGCCCCGGCCGCCACGGCGACCATGACGGCGGACAGCCCCACCCCGCCGCAGCCGTGGACGGCCACGCGCTCCCCCGGCCGCACGCCCGCGACGTCGACGACGGCCCGGTACGCGGTCGCGAACCGGCACCCGAGCGCGGCGGCCGCGGCGTCGTCGACACCGTCGGGCAGCGCGACGAGGTTGACGTCCGCGGCGCGCACGACGACGTGCTCGGCGAAGGAGCCCCAGAAGGTGAAGCCAGGCTGCTCCTGCGCCGCGCAGACCTGGTGCTCGCCCGCCAGGCACTGCGGGCAGCGGCCGCACGCGTTGACGAAGGGCGCCGTGACGCGCCGGCCGGGCGCCCAGCCGGCGACGAGCGGCCCGACCTCCTCGAGCACGCCGGCGAACTCGTGCCCCGGGACGTGCGGCAGCACGACGTCGGGGTCGTGCCCGGCGAGCGCGTGCCAGTCGCTGCGGCACAGGCCCGTCGCGGTGACCCGGACGAGCGCGCCGTCGGGCGGGCAGGCCGGGCGGGGGACGTCCCGCAGGACCGGCACCGCGCCGAACTCCTCGACGACGACGGCACGCATGGACGACCCCTTCCGTCGCAGCCGGTCTCAGAGCCGGGACAGCTCGGCGACGAGGTCGTCGAGGCCGAGCGAGCCCTGGCTCAGGGCCGCCATGTGCCAGGCCTTGGCGTCGAAGTCCGCGCCGTGGGCGGCCTGAGCGGCCGCCCGGCCCGCGAGCCAGGCCCGCTCGCCGAGCTTGTAGCTGATCGCCTGGCCGGGCATCCCGAGGTAGCGCAGGAGCTCGGAGTCCAGGAAGGCCTCCGGACGGCCGGAGTTGCGGCCGAAGAACTCGCGCGCGAGCTCCGGCGTCCAGCGCTCGCCCGGGTGGAACGGCTCCCCCGCGCCCTGGTGGGCCGGGATCTCCAGCTCCAGGTGCATGCCGATGTCGACGACGACGCGCACCGCGCGCATCTGCGCCGCGTCGAGGTAGCCGATCCGGGCCCCGGCGTCGGTGAGGTAGCCGAGCTCGTCCCTGAGGCGCTCGGCGTACAGGGCCCACCCCTCGACGTTCGCCCCGACCGAGCCCAGGCTCGTCTGGTAGCGCGACAGCTGCGGCGCGACGTGGACCCACTGCGCCAGCTGGAGGTGGTGCCCCGGGACGCCCTCGTGGTACCAGGTGCTCACGAGGTCCCACAGCGGGAACCGGTCCTTGCCCAGGGTCGGCAGCCACGTGCGGCCCGGGCGGGAGAAGTCCAGCGAGGGCCGGGTGTAGTACGGCGCCGCCGCGCTGCCCGGGGGCGCGATCATCGCCTCGACGACCCGGACCGGCCCGGCGAGGTCGAAGTGCGTGCCGTCGAGCTCGGCGATCGCACCGTCCATGAGGTCCTGCAGGTGCGCCCGGACGGCGTCGACGCCGTCGACGGCCTCGCCGTGCTCGGACAGCCACGCCATGGCCTCCCGCGGCGTGGCGCCGGGCAGCACCCGCTCGGCCTCGGCGCGCAGCTCGGCGTCGAGCCGGCGGAACTCGCTCCAGCCGTAGGCGTAGGCCTCCTCGAGGTCGAGGTCGGAGCCGGTCCAGTAGCGGGCCCAGCGGGCGTAGCGCTCGCGGCCCACCGGGTCCGGCGTGCCCTGCGCCGCAGGGGCGTAGACGTCCCGGAGCCAGTCGCGCAGCGCGGCGACCGCGTCCGCGGCGGCCGCGGCACCGGCGTCGAGGTCGCCGCGCAGGGCCTGCGGGCCGGCGGCGACGTGCCCGGCGAACCAGCTCGGTCCGCCGTCGGTGCCGAGCCACGTGCCGAGCTGGGTGACGACGGCGTCGACCTGGCGCGGCGCGGCGAGCCGGCCGCGGCGCACGCCCTCGGCGAGGGCGGTGCGGTAGCCGTCGACGGCCGCGGGCAGCGCGGCCATCCGGCGGGCGACCGTCGCCCACTGCTCGTCGGTCGCGGTCGGCATGAGCAGGTACACCGAGCGCAGGCTGTGCAGCGTCGAGAACAGCGTGTCGACCGAGCGCAGGTCGTCGCCGGCGTCGTGCAGGGCGAGCGTGGCCTCGAGCCGCTCGCGCAGCAGGGTCGCGCAGCGCCGCTCGACGTCGTCGAGCCGGTCGTGGCCGCCCGCCGCGGCCTCGGCGGCGTCGAGGTCGGCGAGCGTGCGGCGCTGCAGGTCCGCCCGGGCCTGCAGGCCCTCCGGCGAGAGGTCGGGGTAGGCGTCGGCCCCGAGCGGCAGGCCGAGCGCGGTGGCGGTCAGCGGGTCGAGCGTGACGTACCCGTCGACGTAGCGGTCGGCGATCTGGCGGGGGGTGGGCGCATCGGACGACGTCATCCCGTCATCCTGCATCACCGCGCGCGGGCCGCCACGCCCGGCGTCCGTCCCCCCGCCCGTCGGGCACACTGGTGCCTCCCGCCGACCCCTCCGGAGGCCCGCCGTGACGAGGACGCCGCAGCCGCGGACACCGGTGGGGCCGCACGGCTTCCCGCCGGTGCGCCACGTCGAGGTGCACGGCTACCGCCGGGCCTACCGGGTCGCCGGCAGCGGCCCCGCCCTCCTGCTCGTCCACGGGATCGGCGACTCCGGCGAGACGTGGCGCGACGTCGTGCCGGACCTCGCGCGCGACCACCTCGTCGTCGTCCCGGACCTGCTTGGCCACGGCCGCTCCGACGCCCCGCGCGCCGACTACTCGGTCGCGGCCTACGCCAACGGGATGCGCGACCTGCTCGCCGTCCTCGGCGTCGACCGGGTCACCGTCGTCGGGCACAGCCTCGGCGGCGGGGTCGCCATGCAGTTCGCCTACCAGTACCCCGAGCGGTGCGAGCGGCTCGTGCTCGTGTCCACCGGCGGGGTCGGCCGGCGGGTCAACCCGCTGCTGCGGCTCGTCGCCGTCCCGGGGGCGGACGTCGTGCTGCACGCCCTGCGGCTGCCCGGCGCCCGGCTCGTCGGCGACGCCGTCATGGCCGCCCTGCGCGCCGCGCGGGCCGACCTCGGCCGCGACGGGCGGGACTTCCTGCGGATCTTCGAGAGCCTGCCGACGGCGACGGCGCGCTCGGCCCTCGTGCGGACGCTGCGGGCCGTCGTCGACGGCCGGGGCCAGGTCGTCACGATGCTCGACCGCTGCTACCTCGCGCAGGGCCTGCCGACGCTCGTCGTCTGGGGCGCGCACGACGGCGTCGTCCCGGTCGAGCACGCCCGGGTGGCCCACGAGGCGATGCCGGGCAGCCGGCTCGTCGTGCTGCCCGAGGCGGGCCACTTCCCGCACCACAGCGACCCGGCGGCCTTCCTCGCCGTCCTGCGGGACTTCCTCGCGACGACCAGCCCCGCGCCGTACGACGTCGAGCGGTGGCGGGCGCTGCTGCGGGCCGGGGGGGGCGGGCGGGCCCGGGGCGCCCGCCCCCCCCCCCGCCCCCCCGCGCCGGCCGCCCCCCCCCCCCCCCCC
>JBQGCR010000946.1:0-4071 GCA_052038585.1 Kineosporiaceae bacterium | reverse complement strand
CCGGGCCCTGCGCCGCCGCCGGCGTGGGGTCGCCGCGGGGGCCGTCCTCGCCGCCGCGGCCGTCGTCGGCGGCGGGGTCGTCCTCGCCCCGGGCGACGGACGCACGGCCCAGCCGGCCGACTCGTCCGACGACGGCGCCGCGGTGACCCGCGAGGTCCTCGCGTGGGTCGACGGCCTGCCGGGCGGGGCCGTCCCTCTCCCGACCGCGGTGGAGCGGGACTTCGGCACCACGGTCGACATCGGCCGGCAGGAGGTCGCCCTGCCGCCGGCGCCGGGCGTCACCCAGGAGGGCGTGCACGTCGGGTCCCTCGGCAGCACGGCGTACGTGCTGCGGCCCCTCACACCGGCCGCGGCCGACGCCTCGGACGCGGTGCCCACCTTCAGCGGGGTCACGCAGCTCGGGCTGCTCGACCCCGCCGCCGGGACGTGGACCCCGGTCGTCACCGGAGGCGTCAGGGCCTGGCCGGCCGTCGCCGCCGACGGGTCGTTCGCCCTCGCGCTCGCGCAGCCGACGAACGAGACGGTCCTGGTGTCCGGCCGCGGGACGGACGTCCGCGAGCTGCGTGCCCCGGGCCTGCTCGGCGTCGCGGGCCGGTACCCCGGCGGCACCGTCGTCACCGGGCTGACGGCCGAGGCGCAGCTGTGGCGGGACGGCGCGGACCGGCTCGAGCCGCTGCCCGGTGTCGACGCCGGAGAGCTGCGGGCGGTCCGGGCCGGACGCCTCCTCGTCGCCCAGCCGCGGGAGCGCACCTGCGCGAGCCCGCTCATGACGGCGAGCGTCGTCGACCCGGCGGACGGCCGGACGCTGTGGACGGGGTGCACGCTGAGCAAGGACGTCTCGGGCGACCCGCTCGACGGGGTGGACGCGGCCGAGGGGCCGCTCGCGCCCGACGGCGCCCACGTCGTGGCGGCGGACCGGTGGTTCTCCCCCGTCGACCTCGCCACCGGTCGGGCGGCCGGCGACGGACCCGACACCCGGCGCTGGCGGGTGCAGCCGGAGGTCTCGTGGAACGCCCCCGGGACGACCGTCCACGTGCGGTTCGCCGCCGACGGACGGACGGTCGAGGTCGCGTGCACCGTCGACGGTGACTGCGCCCGGGTCGGGTGACTACCGCCGCGGGGACCACGTCCTGGCGACGCGCTCGGCCCGGGCGGCGAGGGTGCCGGCCGGGTCGAGCAGCGCCGCGCGGACCTGCTCGGGGTTCGTCGCGACGGCGTAGGCCGTCTCGACGCCGATCGCCAGCGCCTCGCGCCGCCCGACCTCGACCTGCCCGGCGAGGACGACGACGGGCGTGCCGGCCTCCAGGCCGGCGCGGGCCACGCCGGTGACGACCTTGCCGCGCAGCGACTGCCAGTCGAAGCGGCCCTCGCCGGTGACGACGACGTCCGCGGCGGCGACCCGGTCGGCGAAGCCGACGGCCGCGAGGACCGCCTCGACCCCGCTGACCCGGCGCGCCCCGAGGAGCAGGAGGCCGTAGCCGAGCCCGCCGGCGGCGCCCGCGCCGGGCGCCGCGTGGAGCTTCGGGTCCGCCCCGGCGAGCGCGGCGGCCTGCGCGAGGTCGCCCAGGCAGCGCTCGAGCGCCTGCGCCTGCTCGGGGGTCGCGCCCTTCTGGGCCGCGTACCCGGCGCTCGCGCCGTGGAAGCCGAGCAGGGGGACGTCGACGTCGCTCGCGACGACGAGCTCGACGCCCGCCCACTCCTCGCGCACGGCGGCGAGCCCGGCGAGGTCCGCGCCGGACGTGCCGAGCAGCCCCGCTCCCCCGTGGGCGAGCCGCTCCGGGCGCCCGGCCCCGAGGACGGCGAGCAGGCCGGCGCCGCCGTCGTTCGTCCCGGACCCGCCGAGGCCGAGGACGACGCGGCGGGCGCCCGCCTCGCGCGCCGCGCGCAGCAGGTGCCCGACGCCGACGGTGGTCGTCGCCCCGGGGTCGCGCCGGTCGGCCGGCACGAGGTGCAGGCCGCAGGCCTGCGCGGTCTCGACGTACGCCGTCGGGCCGCCGTCGTCGTCGACGAGCAGGACCGCCGCGGGGACGTCCTCCCCGAGCGGCCCGGGCACGGTCACGGGCAGGAGGCTGCCGCCGAGCGCGGCCGCGAGGACGTCGAGGAAGCCCGGGCCGCCGTCGGACAGCGGGCACGTGACGACGTCGTCGTCGGCCGCGTGCCGGCGCCAGCCGTCGGCGACCGCCTGCGCCGCCTGCGGGGCGGTCAGGGTGCCGGTGAAGCAGTCCGGGGCGATGAGCACGCGCACGGGCCCGAGTCTGCCGTGAGACGATTCGGGGCGTGACGACGACTCCCGCGCAGCCGGTCGCGACCCCCGCGTTCGCCGAGCCGGAGAAGAGCCCCCTGGCGCTGCTGCTCCTCGGCCGGGGCCCCGGGGCGGGCCCGGACCTCGCGAGCGAGCGCGGGGTCGAGTGCCCCGGCGACCTGCCCGCGCCGTCCGACCCCGACCTCGTCGAGCGCGGCCGGGCCGCGCGCGCCGCCCTCGGCGAGCGCGCCTTCGTCCTCGGCCACCACTACCAGCGCGACGAGGTCATCCAGTTCGCCGACGTCACGGGCGACTCGTTCAAGCTCGCGCAGCGCGCCGCGGCCCGCCCGGACGCGGAGTTCGTCGTCTTCTGCGGCGTCCACTTCATGGCCGAGAGCGCCGACATCCTCACCGGCGACCACCAGCAGGTCGTCCTGCCCGACCTCGCCGCCGGCTGCTCGATGGCGGACATGGCGACGATGACCCAGGTCGAGGAGGCCTGGGACGTCCTCGTCGAGGCCGGCGTCGCCGACGACGTCGTCCCCGTGAGCTACATGAACTCCTCCGCCGCGATCAAGGCGTTCACCGGCCGGCACGGCGGCACGATCTGCACGTCCTCGAACGCCCACGTCGCGCTGCGCTGGGCGTTCGACCGGCGCGGCGGCGTCGACGCCGGGCGCGGCAAGGTCCTCTTCATGCCCGACCAGCACCTCGGCCGCAACACCGCCGTGCTGGGCCTGGGGATGTCGCTCGACGACTGCGTCGTCTACGACCCGCACAAGCCCGGCGGCGGCGTGACGCGCGAGCAGCTCGAGCGGGCCAGGATGATCCTGTGGCGCGGGCACTGCTCGGTCCACGGCCGGTTCAGCGTGCAGAACGTCGACGACGTGCGCGCCTCGGTGCCCGGCGTGCGGGTCGTCGTGCACCCCGAGTGCAAGCACGAGGTGGTCACCGCGGCCGACGAGGTCGGGTCGACGGAGTACATCATCCAGGCGCTCGCGAAGGCCGAGCCGGGGACGACGTGGGCCGTCGGCACCGAGCTCAACCTCGTCCGGCGCCTCGCCGCCCAGCACCCCGACCAGCGGGTCGTGTTCCTCGACAAGACCGTCTGCTACTGCTCGACGATGAACCGGATCGACCTGCCGCACCTCGTCTGGTCCATGGAGCAGCTCGCCGCGGGCCGCGTCGTCAACCGCGTCGTCGTGGACCCGGACGTCGCGCACTGGGCGCGCGTGGCCCTCGACCAGAGGCTCGCCCTGCCGGGCCACGGCTCCGGCGGCTGACACCGGGTACGCCCCGGACCTCCAGCACGGGCCCGTCGCTGCCGATCAGGTCGGCAGGGGCGGGCCCGCGGCGTGCGGGCCCCCGGGCGGCGGGCGAGGTGAGGCATGCAGCGCGTGCTCGGCCCCGGCATGCGCCTCATGCGCCGGTTCAGCGTCTCGGGCAAGTTCGCGGTCGTCGCCGTCCTCGTCCTCGTCCCGCTCGCGATCAGCGTCGCCAGCGGGCTCGCCGACGCGCGGGGGGAGGCGGCCGTCGTCGCCCGCGAGCAGGCCGGCCTCGCCGTCGTGCGTCCCGCGATGGTGCTCACCGCGCGGATCGCCCTCGCCCG
Organism: Kineosporiaceae bacterium; assembly: GCA_052038585.1. Lineage (GTDB taxonomy): Bacteria > Actinomycetota > Actinomycetes > Actinomycetales > Kineosporiaceae > JBQGCR01. The sequence continues at coordinate 220 of JBQGCR010000946.1, read as the reverse complement.
GGAGGCGGCCGCCGACGGCCGGTCGTCCCCGGCCGGCCTGCTCGAGGCGCTCGACGCGCTGCGCGCCGCCGTAGCGCCGGTAGGTGACCCGGCCGGCGGGCGGGCCGACCCGCTCGGGGTCGGGCCGCAGTGGCGCCGGCTCGAGCTGCTCGTCGAGCGGCTCGCCGACCCGGGCGTCCCGGCGCGGAGCCGGGCCGAGGTCGGCGGCCGGGCGGCCGCC
>JBQGCR010000945.1:0-3831 GCA_052038585.1 Kineosporiaceae bacterium | reverse complement strand
GCGCGGCCGGGTCGGCCGTGGAGGAGTCGGTCATCGCGCTGCCTCAGTCCAGGTGGCGGTACGCGCTGCGGTGGTACAGCAGCGTCCCGGCGTCGTCGCGGCCGAAGCCGACGGTGAGCACCTCGCCGAGGACGACGCTGTGGTCGCCCCCGGGGTGGATGGCGTGCGTGCGGCACTCCAGCCACGCGGTGGCCTGGTCGAGCACCGCGGCACCGGTCACGGGGCCGGGGCGGTGCGGCACGCGGTCGAGCTGGCCGTGCAGGGGCCGGCCGCGGGTCGCGAGCCAGTCGGCGACCGGCCGGGCGGAGGCGTCGAGGATGTTGACGACCCACTCCCCCGCGCCGGTCACGGCGTCGTGGACGCGCGCCTCGGTCTCGACGCACACGAGCACGAGGAGCGGGTCGAGGGAGACCGACGTGAAGGCGTTCGCCGTCATGGCGTGCTGGAGGCCCCCGTCGAGCGCGGTGACGACGGTGACGCCGGTGGTGAAACGCCCGACGGCGCGGCGGAAGCTCGCGGCGTCCGGGGCGCCCACGGCGTGGGCCGCGTGCGCGGTCTCGGTCATCGGCGGGGCTCTGCCTTCCTGATCGGCTGCCCCCACACTAAGTCGGCCGCGGCCGGCCTTCTTCCCGGGGCGACGGGCCGGCGGCCCCGAGGCCGTCGTCGCGCAGGTCGACGACCCGGGTGGCGGCCGCGGCCTCGAGGACGTCGGTGATCTCGTGGCCGATGAGCTCGTGCCGGTCGAGCAGGGCGTCGCGCAGCGCCTCGACGAGGTGGGCGTTCGCGTGCAGGAGCGCGGTGACGTCGGCCTTGCGCCGGGCGAGGAGGTCCTCGACCATCCGTCGCGCGTCGGGGTCGGCGAGCACGCGGGCGACGACGCCCTCGCCCGACGGGCCGCCGGCGGCGAAGGAGACGAGGGTGCCGGCCATGCCGGCCTGGCCGACCATCGCCGCGGCCGTCGTCGTCGCGAACGCCAGGTCGCTGCTCGGGCCGGTCGAGACGTCGCCGAGGAAGACCTCCTCGGCCACCTGGCCGCCGAAGGCGATGGAGATCATCGCCTCGAGCTCGGAGCGGGAGCGGGTGTAGACGTCCTCCCGGTCGCCGTGCGCGAGCAGGCCGAGCGCGCCGCCGCGCTTGACGATCGTCAGCACCTCGAGCCGCCGCTGCGGCGCGAGGAGCCAGGCGACGACGGCGTGGCCCGCCTCGTGCGTCGCGATGAGCCGGGTCTCGTGCTCGGTGTAGGCGACCGGCTGCCCGAGGCCGACCTCGGACACCAGGCGCGCGTGCTCGACGTCGGCCCAGGACATCCCCGCGGCGCCGCGGCGCACCGCGTTGACGAGGGCCTCGTCGAGGAGGTTCTCGAGCATGACCGGGCTGTACCCCTGGGTGATCCCGGCGAGGGCGTCGCGCCGCTCGGGGTCGGCGAGGTCGCTCTCGTGCGCCTTGCGCTCGAGGTAGTGGTCGAGCACCTGCCGGCGGCCGGCCTTGTCGGGCAGCCCGAACGCGAGCCGGCGGTCGAACCGGCCCGGGCGCAGCAGGGCCGGGTCGAGGCTGTCGGCCCGGTTCGTCGCGGCGATGACGAGGACGTCGACGGGCTCGATCCGCGGCCGCGGGACGGCCAGGGCGGCGGGCAGCACGGCGTTGACGGCGTCGACGAGCCGGCCCAGGAGCCGCTGCAGCGGGGTCGGCACGTCGAAGGACTGGAGCTGGACGAGAAGCTCGTTGACGACGGCCCCGGTGTCCTCGCTCGTCGCGGCGGGGAGGACCTGGGTCGCAGCCAGGGGTGTGACGGCAGAGGGCAGGGCGACCGGCGGCAGCCCCGCCGTCCGCAGGCCCACGAGCCCGCCGCAGCACGAGACCGCGGCCGCCGGCAGGGGCGCCGCGGGGGCGACGCGCATCCCGCCGCGGGCCCCGCCGACCGCGTCGATCTCCTCGATGAAGCCGATCGCGGCGCCCTCGGCCCGCGCGGCCTTGCGCAGCGCGGTGAAGTACGAGCGGATCCTGCGGGCCGAGGCGCCGTAGTACATCGACTGGAACGACGTCGCGGAGACGTAGAGGAACGGGACGCCGGCCTCGGCCGCGAGCGCCTTGGCCATGAGCGTCTTGCCCGTGCCGGGCGGGCCCTCGCAGAGGAGCCCGCGCCGCGGCGTGCCGCCCATCTCCCGGCGGAAGGTCCGGGCGGAGCGGAAGAGGTCGAGGGTGCGCTCGACGTCCTCGCGCACCGGGTCCAGCCCCTTGACGTCGGACAGGCGCACCGGCACCTGCTCGGGCCGGTAGAGGACGTGCGGCGAGCGGCCCGAGACGAGCGTCGACCCGACGAGGACCGCGATGAGGACGACGAAGAAGGCCGTCGTCGTGAGCAGGAACGGGTCGACCGCCGGCAGGGACGGCAGCCCGACCGGGTCCCCGGCGAGCAGGCGCCACCACAGCCACACCGCGACCGGCGCGAGGAGCAGGCCCGCCCGGGCGAGCCGGCCCTGGCGCCGCGCCTCGCGGGCCGCCTCGACGTCCGTCAGCGGGCGCGTGCGCCGTCCCGGTCCTCGTCCCACGTCCGTCCCCTCACGCCGTCGTCCGTCCGTGGCCCAGCCTCACCCGCTGCGACCGCCGCCACCCCTCCCAGCGTGCCGCGTCACCCGGCTGCGACACCCCGGTTCACCCGAACGGCGCAGCGCCCGCTCCCACGACGTGGCGCGCGTCACCCCGGCGCGGAAACACCAAGATCGGAAACGGAGGGTTAACACGAGCGTCCCCGTCGCTCCTGCCCCGGAAACACGCTGCGGCACAGCCGGAAACCTCGCGTCCCTAGGTTCCGGCGGTGACGCGGGACCGGCTCGGGTCCCCCGCCCCCAGGAGGAGACGCATGTCCACCACACCCACCCGACGGCGCGCGCTCACCGCGCTCGCCGTCGCGACCGCCCTCGCGCTGTCCGCCTGCGGTGCCAGGGCCGGGGAGAGCGACGTCGCCGCGACCGGCGGCGCCACGGCAGACACGTCCGGCGACACCGTCAAGGTCGGTCTGCTCAACTCGCTGTCCGGCACCATGGCCATCTCCGAGGTCACGGTGCGGGACAGCCTCATGCTCGCGGTCGAGGAGATCAACGCCTCCGGCGGGGTCCTCGGCAAGAAGCTCGAGCCGGTCAGCGAGGACGGCAAGTCCGACTGGCCGACCTTCGCGGAGAAGGCCCAGAAGCTCATCAGCGTCGACAAGGTCGCGGCCGTCTTCGGCGGCTGGACCTCGGCCAGCCGCAAGCAGATGCTGCCGGTCTTCGAGAAGAACAAGGCGCTGCTGTTCTACCCCGTGCAGTACGAGGGCCTCGAGGCCTCGCCGTACATCTTCTACACCGGCGCGACGACGAACCAGCAGATCGTCCCGGCCCTGGACTACCTCAAGGAGCAGGGCGCGAAGACGCTCTTCCTCGTCGGCTCGGACTACGTCTTCCCGCGGACGGCGAACAAGGAGATCACCGCCTACGCCGCGGCGAACGGCATGACGATCGTCGGCGAGGAGTACAAGCCCCTCGGCGACACCGAGTTCAGCTCGGTCGTCGACAAGGTCAAGCAGGCCGCCCCCGACGCGGTCTTCAACACCCTCAACGGCGACAGCAACGTCGCGTTCTGGAAGCAGTACAAGTCCGTCGGGCTCTCGGCCGCGACGACGCCGGTCGTCTCGGTGTCCATCGCCGAGGAGGAGGTCAAGGCGATCGGGCCGGAGTACCTCACCGACCAGCTCGTCGCGTGGAACTACTACCAGACCACCGACACCCCGGAGAACGCGAAGTTCGTCGCCGCGTACAAGGCGAAGTACGGCGAGGACAAGCCGACCTCGGACCC
>JBQGCR010000944.1:0-2693 GCA_052038585.1 Kineosporiaceae bacterium | reverse complement strand
TCTCGGCGGCCGCGATCGTCGCGTCGGACTCCGGGGCCGGGTCCGCCGCCGGGAGCGAGGCGGCCGCGGCGTCGGCCTTCGCCGAGGACTTCGCGGCCGCCTTCCGCGCCGCCGCAACGGCTTCGCGCTGCGCGTCCCGCGCGGCGCGGGCCTTCTTCCGGGTCGACTCCGTGGCCTTCAGCTCGCGGGTCGCCGACTTCGTCTGCGCCGCGAGGTCCTTGACGAGGGCCTTCAGCGCGGCGAGGCGCTCGTCCGCCTGGGCCAGGTCGCTCGTCGCCGCGGCGAGGGCGGCGGTGGCGGCCTCGTGCCGGGACCGGTCCGCGGCGGCCCGGTCGGCCAGCGCCGCAGCCTTCTTCGGGCTCAGCGCCTTGGCCGCCTTGCCCGACGCCTTGCCCGACGACGCCTTGCGCTTCGTCCCTCGTGCCACTGGAGCCCTCCTGCGTCCGGCAGATCGTGCCGCCGACTGTACACAGGCACGTGCCCGCGGTCAGTCGACGACGCGGCTGCGCCGTTCGAGCAGCAGGACGTCGCGCCAGCGGCCGCCCCGCGCCACGTGGCGGCCGACCCGCTCGCGCCGCCCGACGACCCGGAAGCCGGCCCGCTCGTGCAGCGCGAGGCTCGCCGCGTTCTCGGGGAAGACCCCGGCCTGGAGCGTCCAGACCCCTGCCTCCTCGGTCGACGCGACGAGCGCGTGGAGCAGCGCGCCCCCCACCCCTCGCCCGGCGGCTTCCGGTGCGACGTAGACGGACTCCTCGACGACGCCGGCGTACACCGGCCGCCGCGACGTCGCCGACACGGCGACCCAGCCCACGACGTGCCCGCCCAGCTCGGCGACGAACCGGTGCTCCGGCAGGTGCGCGGCGTCGAAGGAGCGCCAGTCCGGCGCCCGCACCTCGAAGCTCGCGTCCCCGCTGTCGAGCCCGGCCTGGTAGACCCGGAGCACGGCGTCGGCGTCGTCGTCGGTCATCGGGCGCACACGCACGGCGACGACGGTACCGGGCCGCCGGGGCGCCGGACCTCGCCACCGGGTGATCTTGGGCGGTATCGTGCCGGGCCGTCACCCACCCGCCCCGGGAGGCCACCATGCGCAGAGCCCTCGCCGCCACCCTCGTCCCGGCCCTCGCCACCGTCGCCCTCGTCGCCGTCCCGGCCGGCCAGGCCGCGGCCGCGACGCCCCGCTGCGACGAGGTCCGCCAGGTGTACTACTTCCACGACCGGTACCGGCGGGTCAGCTACCCCGCCTACTCCACGCCGTCGACGTCGTCGACCTACCGCTGCCTGCTGACGCAGGGCACGTACGACAGCTCCGAGGTCGCTGTCATGCAGCGCGCCCTGAAGACCTGCTACGGCCAGGAGATCGCGGCGGACGGCGACTTCGGACCGGCGACCGCCCGCGCGCTCGCCCGCGCGCAGGCCGTCATGGGCGTCGAGCGGGACGGCGTCTACGGACCGCAGACCGCCGCGGCGATGAGGTACCCGGTCCGGACGACGGCCGGCGCCTTCGTCCTGTGCTCGACCTACAAGATCTGAGCCGCGCGCACGCGACAGACGTCCGGCCGCCCGTCCCCGCGGGGACGGACGGCCAGACGTCGTGCCGAGGTGCGTCGCGCTGTCAGCCGACCGGGGCCACCAGGTGGTCCCAGGGCTTCGGCTGGCCGGCGTTGGCGACCGCTCGCGGGTCGACCGGCACGGCGAACTGGCCGGGGTCCAGGAACGTCTGCTCGGGGACGCCCGCGAAGACGGTGTAGGCCACGCCCGCGGCGTCGAGCTCGGTGCCGTCCTCCGGCACGTAGCGCAGGTGCGTGTACGGGTAGGCGCCCGTGCGACCGCCCTCGAACACCGCCGAGGCGACGGTCGAGGCGCGCTGGCCGGGGATGAGGACCGACGTCGTCGTCGTGTACAGCGGCGCGCCGCCGGCGGTCACGTAGAGGCGGCCGTCCTCCGGGGTCCGCAGCGCCCAGCCGTCGAACGGGTAGGGCAGGAGGAAGTCGTACCGGAACGAGCTCCCGGCCAGGTCGATGACCCGCTGGTCGACCGTGACGAACGGCTTGACGCCGCCGTAGACGCTCCACGTCGGCACGTACTGCGGTGCGCCGCCGGCGAAGACGTAGATGCGGCCGTTCTGCGCGGCGCGCACGAACGTCTGGGCGCCGGTGACGAACTCGACGTAGGAGGGGTCCCAGTTGGTCGCCAGGTACGGGTCGTCGCCGCCGGCGTTGACGATGTTGGAGTGGTCGATCCGGATCGTCTTCTGCACGCCGCCGTAGATCGACCACGTCGAGACGTACAGCGGGGTGCCGGCGACGAAGCGCCACACCTCACCGGTCTGGATGCTCGTGACGAACGTGCCGTCCTTCGGCCACTCGCGCAGGAGGTTCGCCTGGGCCACGCTCAGCGGGGTCACGCGCTTCTCGCCGCCGAACAGCCGCCACGAGGACACGTACAGCGGGGCGCCGCCGACGAGCTGGAAGACCTTGCCGTCGTCGCGACGGATGAACGAGCCGTCCGGCGGCAGGGCCACCGCCGCCGCGACGCCCGGGGCCGCCGTGGCCGCGGCGACGCCCGGCGTGGTCGCCGCACCGTCCCAGCGGCGCTCGCTCGGCGCCTTCTCCTGCGACTTCTCGACGAGGTCGGCGACCGACGGCGCCGACGCCGCGCGCGCCGGCGCCGCCAGCGCCGCCGCGGCGGTGGGT
>JBQGCR010000943.1:0-3167 GCA_052038585.1 Kineosporiaceae bacterium | reverse complement strand
TCGGCGACGACGCCGTCGGCCAGGCCGCGGGCCGCGGGCAGCAGGGCGGTGGCGACGGGGGAGCGGACGGCGTCGAGCGCGGTGACGGCGGCGTCGACGGCGTCCGGCCAGGCGGCGAGGTGCCGGGCGCGGGCCGCGGCCCGCGCGTCGGCGGGCGCGTACGCGCGGTCGTAGCAGGCGAGGTCGAGGTTCGAGACGTGGAGGATCGGGTTGCGCCGATGGCCCTCGAAGGTGCCGAGCTCCCAGCGCAGGCCGGCCTCGACGGCGGCCAGGTGCGCGGCGTCGTGCGGGTCCGCCGGGCCCTCGCCGGTGCCGAGCCGGGCCAGCCCCGCGGCGACGCCGGAGGGCGACAGGTCCTGGACGACCCCGTCGTAGCGGTGCATCCCGGCGGCTTCCCGGACGGTGGGGACGAGCAGGTCGGTGACGGCGTCGAGGCGGTCCATGGCTGCGACCCTACGGGTGGCGGCGCCCCGCGCAGGATCGGTGAGGCTTGTCACAGCCCCGGGTGGGAGCCCGGCCCTACCCGGCGGTAACCTCGCTCCAGAGACGAAGAAGACTCCGGAAGGGCGGACCCCCTGCTATGAAGATCGTCGTCTGTGTCAAGTACGTGCCGGACGCCCAGGCGGACCGGCGGTTCGCCGCGGACAACACGGTGGACCGCGCGGGTGTCGACGGCCTGCTGTCCGAGCTCGACGAGTACGCGGTCGAGGAGGCCCTCAAGCTCTCCGAGGCGAACGACGGCTCGACGGTCACCGTCCTCACGGTCGGGCCGGAGCAGGCCTCCGACGCCGTCCGCCGGGCCCTGCAGATGGGCGCGGACGCGGGCGTGCACGTCGTCGACGACGCGATCCACGGCTCGTGCGCGGTCTCGACGTCCCTCGTCGTGGCCGAGGCGCTGAAGAAGGTCGAGCACGACATCGTCCTCACCGGGATGGCGTCGACCGACGCCGGCATGAGCGTCGTCCCGGCGATGGTCGCCGAGCGCCTGGGCCTGCCGCAGGTCACCTTCGCGGGCAAGCTCACCGTGGACGGCTCGACCGTGACGATCGAGCGGGACGGCGACACGAGCACCGAGGTCATCAGCGCCTCCCTGCCCGCCCTGGTCAGCGTGACCGACCAGATCAACGACCCGCGCTACCCCTCGTTCAAGGGGATCATGGCGGCGAAGAAGAAGCCGGTCGAGACGTGGTCGCTGGCCGACCTCGGCGTCGACGCCGGCCAGGTCGGCACCGGTGCCGCGACGACGGCCGTCGAGGTCGTCACCCCGCGCCCGCCGCGCCAGGCCGGCCCGGTCGTCACCGACGAGGGGGACGGCGGCGCCCGGCTCGTCGAGTACCTCGCCGGCGCCAAGCTCGTCTGACCCTCGACAGCGCGACACCCCTAGGAGAGAACCCGATGGCCACCGTTCTCGTGCTCGTCGACCACGTCGAGGGCGCCGTCCGCAAGACCACGACCGAGCTGCTGACGATCGCCGCGCGCCTCGGCGAGCCCGCCGCCGTCTTCATCGGCAAGGGCGTCGACGCCGCGACCGCCACCCTCGCCGAGTACGGCGCGGCGACGGTCTACGAGGCCACCGGCGAGGGCCTCGAGGACTACCTCGTGCTGCCCAAGGTCGAGGCGCTCGCCGCCGCCGTCGAGGCGGCCGGCGGTGCGGGCTCGCTCGCCGCGATCCTCGTGCCGTCCTCCGCCGAAGGCAAGGAGGTCGCCGGTCGCCTGGCGATCCGCCTCGGCTCCGGCGTCATCACCGACGCCGTCGACGTCCAGGCCGGCGACTCCGGCCCGGTCGCCACCCAGGCGGCGTTCGCCGCCGGCTACTCGGTGACCGGCCGGGTGACGACCGGCGTCCCGGTCATCACGGTCAAGCCGAACTCCGCTGCGCCGCAGGCGGCCCCGGCCGCCGGGACCGTCGTCCAGGTGCCGGTCACGCTGTCCGACGCCGCGAAGGCGGTCAAGGTCGTCGAGCGCCGGGAGAAGGCCAAGTCCGGCCGTCCCGAGCTCACCGAGGCGGCGATCGTCGTCTCCGGCGGCCGCGGCACGAACGGCGACTTCGCCCCGGTGGAGGCCCTCGCCGACGCGCTCGGCGCCGCGGTCGGCGCGTCCCGGGCGGCGGTCGACGCCGGCTGGTACCCGCACTCCAACCAGGTCGGGCAGACCGGCAAGCAGGTCTCCCCGCAGCTCTACGTCGCGTGCGGCATCTCCGGGGCGATCCAGCACCGTGCGGGCATGCAGACCTCCAAGACGATCGTCGCCGTGAACAAGGACCCCGAGGCCCCGATCTTCGAGCTCGCGGACTTCGGCGTCGTCGGCGACCTGTTCGCGGTCGTCCCCCAGGCGACGCAGGAGGTCGTCAAGCGCAAGGGCTGACCGGGCGCCGTCCGGCCCGCCGCCTAGACTTCTCGGTCGTGCCCGCCTACCTCGACCACGCCGCCACGACGCCGATGCGCGCCTCGGCGCGTGCGGCGCTGGTCGAGGAGCTCGGGACCGTCGGCAACGCCTCCTCGCTGCACGCGGCGTGGAGGCGTTCGCGTCGGGTCGTCGAGGAGGCCCGTGAGCTGCTCGCCGACCGGCTCGGCGCGCGGCCGGGCGTGGTGGGCCTCGTCGCGGGCGGCACCTCGGCGCACAACCTCGCCGTCACGGGCTTCTACCGCGCCGGGCGCGTGGCCGACGGCCGGCGCCGGCGCATCCTCGCCACGGCCGTCGCGCACCACGCGGTGCTCGCCCCGCTCGAGTGGCTCGCCGAGCGCGAGGGCGCGCAGGTCGAGCTCGTGCCGGTCGACGCGCTCGGCCGGGTCGACGTCGCCGCCCTGCGCGCCCTCCTCGCCCGGGACCCCGGCTCGGTCGCCCTCGTGACGTGCATGTGGGCGAACAACGAGGTCGGCACGATCCAGCCGGTCGAGGAGGTCGTCGCCGCCGCGGCCGAGCACGGCGTCCCCGTGCACAGCGACGCCGTCCAGGCGGTCGGCGCGCTCCCGGTCGACTTCGCCGCGAGCGGCCTGGACGCCATGACGGTCTCGGCGCACAAGGTCGGCGGGCCGGTGGGCGCCGGCGCGCTCGTCGTCCGGCGGGGCACGCCGATGCTGCCCGTCCTGCACGGCGGCGGGCAGGAGAAGGGGCTGCGCTCCGGCACGATCGACTACGCCGCGGCCCGGGCCTTCGCCGTCGCCGTC
>JBQGCR010000942.1:0-2385 GCA_052038585.1 Kineosporiaceae bacterium | reverse complement strand
CGTCGCCTCGGCCGCCCGCCTGCGCTCGGCGGCCGCGGCGCGGTACGGGCTGTTCGGCTGGCCGCGCCACCCCGGTGGCCGGGCGCGCGACGCGTCCGTCGCGATGCTCCTGCCGCCGTTCCTGCCCGCGGCACCGCGCGGCGCGGTCCCCGCGTGGCGCGCCGCGCAGCGCGAGCTGCGTTCCGTCGCAGGCGGTCTCGTGCCGGGGGCGGGCTGGCCGCGCAACGGCATCGCCTGGACGCCCACCGCCGGGCTGTTCGCGCTCACCGCCGCGAGCATCGGGGACACGGCGCGCGCCGCGCACTGGCTGGACTGGCTCGTCGAGCACCGCACCGCGTCGGGGTCGTTGCCGGAGAAGGTCCTCGCCGACGGCTCACCCGCCTCGGTGGCGCCGCTGGCCTGGACGTGCGCGCTCGTCGTGCTCACCGTCGCCGCGCTCGACGGGCAGACACCCGTGGGGGTGGCCCGCTAGGCTGGCCGACGGCCCGGCGCCGCGCGCGCCGGGTCCTGCATGCCGCACGGTCAGGTCCGCCACGGCTGGAGGAGGTGAGGCAGGTGCCATCCCGCGATGACACCCCTCCCAGTAGCCCCGTCGTGAGCCGTCCTGCCGTGACCCGGACCTGACCTCCGCGGCCCGCCCCCTCTCCCGGCGGCCCGTGCGCGCCCGGGCGCGACAGGTGTCCCCCGTCGCGTCGTCTGTCCCCGGAGCGCCGCCATGAACCGTCCCCGTCCCGTCCTGCGCGCCCTGCCCCTGGCCGCCCTGCCCCGCGCCGGCCGGCCGCTCGGGCTGCGTGCCGCCGCGGCGGCGCCCGCCGCGCGCCCCGTGATGTCGGTCGCCGCGCCGCGCGACCCGAGCCTGCTCGACGCCGTCGTCGACTGGGGCCACTACGTCGACGGGACCCGGTGTCCCGAGCCGGAGTTCGCCGACGCGGTGGCCCGCGCCCGGGGCGGCGAGGGCTTCGTCTGGCTCGGCCTGCACGAGCCGACGACCGGCCAGCTGGCCGACCTCGGCGAGGTCTTCGCGCTGCACCCCCTGACGATCGAGGACGCCTCGAACAGCCGGCAGCGGCCCAAGCTCGAGCGGTACGACGACTGCGTCGTCCTCGCGCTGCGCACGCTCGCCTACGTCGACCACGACGCGCGGACCGGCGGCACCGGTGCGGGCGAGATCGTCGAGACCGGCTCGGTCATGGTCATCGTCGGGTCCTGGTTCGTCGTCACCGTCCGGCACGGCCGCCACGCGTCGATGTCGACGGTGCGGCGCCGGCTCGAGGCGGACACCGACCGGCTCGCGTGCGGCCCGAGCGCGGTGCTCCACGCCGTGGCCGACAAGGTGGTCGACGACTACCTCGCCGTGACCGACGCGGTGCAGGAGGACATCGAGGAGATCGAGAACTCCGTCTTCGCGCCGCGGGCGAGCACCGACGTCGAGCGCATCTACCAGCTCAAGCGCGACATCATCGAGATGAAGCGCACCGTGGCCCCGCTCGCGCACCCGCTGCACCAGCTCGCGCAGCGCCCGCTGCGCGAGGTGCACGAGGACATCCGGGAGTACTTCCGCGACGTCGAGGACCACCTGACGCGGGTCTCGGAGCAGGTGGCGAGCTTCGACGAGCTCCTCACGTCGATCCTCCAGGCCGGGCTGGCCCGGCTCACGGTCGCCGAGAACGAGGACATGCGCAGGATCTCGGCGTGGGTCGCCATCGCCGCCGTGCCGACGATGATCGCCGGCATCTACGGCATGAACTTCACGAACATGCCCGAGCTCGCGAGCCGGTGGGGCTACCCGGCGGTCCTCACCCTCATGGTCGTCGTCTGCGGCACGATGTTCCGCGGCTTCAAGCGCAACGGGTGGCTGTGACCGGCGGCCTGTGGGGCGCGCTCACCGACGTCCCGGGCGTGCGGCTCGGGCACGCGCAACGGGTCGGCGACGGCTGGCTCACCGGCGTCACCGTCGTCCTCCCGCCGCCGGGCACGGTGGGCGGCGTCGACGTCCGCGGCGGCGGGCCGGGCACCCGGGAGACCGACGCCCTCGCGCCGTCGACCCTCGTCCCGACCGTCGACGCGGTGTGCCTGGCGGGCGGCAGCGCCTACGGCCTCGCGGCGGCCGACGGCGTCATGGCGTGGTGCGAGGAGCAGGGCCTCGGGTTCCCCGTCGGGCCGCCGGAGGACCCGTCGTCCGTCGTCGTCCCGATCGTCCCGGCCGCCGTCGTCTTCGACCTCGGCCGGGGCGGCGACCCGCGCCGCCGGCCCGGGCCCGACCTCGGCCGGGAGGCGGCCGAGGCGGCCGCACGCGGGGACGGTCCGGTGCGCGGCCGGGTCGGGGCCGGGACCGGGGCGCTCGTGGCGCAGCGCACCCTCGCCGGCGGGGTCGGCACGGCGAGC
>JBQGCR010000941.1:0-3521 GCA_052038585.1 Kineosporiaceae bacterium | reverse complement strand
ACGGGTCGGCGACGACGGCGGCCGGCGGCGGAGCCGCGGCGGGATCGGTCGCGACGACCACCGGCGGACCGAAGTCCTCCGCCGGGCCGCCGGCCGCCGCCATGGACGCGCCGACGGCCGTCACGGCGACGCCGGCACCGGCCACGAGGCCGAGACCGACCCCCAGGGGAACACGCATGCGACCACCTTCGCACCGGCGCCCGGGCGGTGCATGAGGTGCGGATGAGAGACCTCTCATCCGCGAGCGTGAGGCTCGATGAGAGCCCTCTCACCGGGACTTCACCGACGTCTCACCGGGCGTTCCTAGCGTCGTCGTCCGAGCCACCCGCCGACCGAGCCACCGGAGACGACATGACGCGAACCCTCGCGAGCCGCACCGGCCGCGCCCGCCCCCCGCGGGTCGCGCTGTACGGCCACGACACCTGCGGCCTGGGGCACCTGCGCCGCAACCTCGCTCTCGCCGAGGCGGTCCGCCGCGCGCCGGGTGCCCCCGACGTCCTGGTCGTCAGCGGGTCCCCGCACGCCCAGCGCTTCGCCCGGCCCGCCGGCGTCGACCTGCTCGTCCTGCCCTCGGTCGCCAAGGGCGTCGACGGCCGCTACCGGGCCGGTGCCCTCGACGTGCCGCTCGACGACGTCGTCGACGTGCGCACCGCCGCCGCGGGGGCGGCGCTGCGGGCCTGGGCGCCGGACCTGCTCGTCGTCGACAAGACCCCCGGCGGGTTCCACGGCGAGCTCTCCGCGGTGGTGCGCGACCTGCACCGGGCGGGCACCCGCACCGTGCTCGGGCTGCGCGACGTCATGGACGCCCCGGCCGTCGCCCGCGCCGAGTGGCACCGCGACCTCGCCGGGACCGCGGTGCGCCGGCACTACGACGAGGTGTGGGTCTACGGCGACGCCGACGTGCACGACCTGCGGCCGGTGCTCGACCTCCCGGCCGACCGCACCCGCTACCTCGGCTACCTGTCGCACGGCCGCGCCCCGGCCCGCCCGGTCCCGTTGCCGCGCAGCGGGTCCGGACGCCGGACCGTGCTCGCCTGCGTCGGCGGCGGCATGGACGGCGCCGACCTCACCCGGACCCTGCTGCGCACGCCGGTGCCGGACGGCGTCGACCTCGTCGTCCTGCCCGGCCCGGTCGCGGCCACCGCGCTCGCCGACGAGGTCGCCGCCGCGCTCGCCGCCCGCCCCGAGCTCGTCGTCGTCCCCTTCGCCGACGACGCCGCGGCCTGGGTCGCCGAGGCCGACGCCGTCGTCTGCATGGGCGGCTACAACCCCGTCGCGGAGGTCCTCGCGACGAGCACGCCCGCCCTCGTCGTCCCCCGCGTGCGGCCCCGGGCGGAGCAGCAGGTCCGCGCCGAGGCGCTCGCCCGGCGCGGGCTGCTCGACACCCTCGACCCGGCGGACCTGTCCCCCGCGGCCGTCGGGGACTGGCTGGCCCGGGCCCTCGACGGCCCGCGCCCGGCCCGCACCGGGATCCGGCTCGACGGCCTCGGCGCCGTGACCCGCCGCACCGGCGACCTCCTGGCGCCCGCACCGACCCCCCTGCCCCTGCCGCTGCCCACCCTGGAAGGAGAGCGCCGTGCAGGCTGACCGCGCACCGCGCACCGGCTACGTCCTCAAGGTCTACCCGAGGTTCTCGGAGACCTTCGTCGTCCGGGAGATCCTCGCCCGCGAGGCCCGCGGCGAGCACCTCGCCGTGGCGAGCCTGCGGCCGCCGACCGACGGGCGCTTCCACGCCGCCCTCGCCGACGTCCGGGCCCCGGTCACGTGGCTCGACCAGGCCCCGGCCCGCTCGGCCCCGGCGCTGTGGCGCCTGCTCGGCCTGGCCCGCGGGCTGCCGGGTGCCCACCTGCTCGACGCCCTCCTCGACGACGAGGCGCACGTGGCCGCCGGGGCGCTGGCGACCGCGCTGTGGGCCCGCGACCTCGGCCTGACCCACCTGCACGCGCACTTCGCCACGCTCGCCGGCCGCACGGCCCGCTGGGCCGCCGCGCTGCTCGACGTGCCGTACACGGTGACGGCGCACGCGAAGGACCTCTTCGTCGACGGTCCCGACAGCCACGCCCGGGCGGCGGTGCTCGGCGACGCCGCGGCCGTCGTCACGGTCAGCGACTTCAACGCGGCGTGGATCGCCGCCCGCCACCCCGGCGCCCGCGTCCGCCGGGTCTACAACGGCCTCGACCTCGACGCCCTGCCGTGGCAGGAGCCGGTGCGCCGCAGCCGGACCGTCGTCGCCGTGGGCCGGTTCGTCGAGAAGAAGGGCTTCGACGACCTGCTCGACGCCGTGGCGCTCCTGCGCGCCGCCGGGGACCCGGTGCGGCTCGTGCTCGCCGGGGCCGGTCGCTGCGAGGCGGCCCTGCACGACCGCGCCGTCGCCCTCGGCCTCCAGGACGCCGTCGAGCTGCCCGGGCCCCTGCCCCAGCACGAGGTCGTCGACCTCGTCCGCAGCGGCGCCGTGTTCGCCGCGCCGTGCGTCGAGGCGGCGGACGGCGACCGGGACGGGCTGCCCACCGTGCTGCTCGAGGCGATGGCCCTCGGCACACCCGTCGTCTCGACCCCCGTCACCGGCGTGCCGGAGGCGGTGGTCGACGGCCGGACGGGCCTGCTCGTCCCGCAGCGCGACCCCGGGGCCCTCGCGGCGGCGCTGCGCCGGGTGCTCGACGACGACGACCTGGCCCGGGAGCTGTCCAAGGGGGCCAGGGCGCTCGTCGAGCAGCGGTTCGACGTGCGCGACCAGGCCGCGGCCCTCGGCGCGCTCACCCGCGAGGTGGCCCGGTGAGCGCGCCGGCCGCCCTCGCCGCGCTGCGGGGACGCCGCGTCGTCCACGTCTGCCTCGACCCCGGCGTCCCGGTCTTCGGGCGCAAGGGCTGCTCGGTGCACGTCCAGGAGGTGCTGCGGGTCCTCGTCGCCGCCGGCGCGCACGTCGACGTCGTCGCCGCCCGCCTCGGCGGCCCCGTGCCCGCCGGGCTCGAGGGCGTCCGCGTGCACCACCTGCCGCCGCGGCGCGGCGCGGACCCCGCCGACCGGGAGCGGGCGCTCGTCGAGCTCGACACCGTTGCCGCGCAACGGGTCCGCGAGCTCGTCGAGGCCGGCGCCGCGCTCGTCTACGAGCGGTACGCACTCTTCTCGTGCAGCGCGCTGGAGGTCGCGCGCGCGGCCGGGGTGCCGACGACGCTCGAGGTCAACGCGCCTCTGCCGCAGGAGGCGGCGCGGCACCGCGGGCTCGTCGCGGTCGACGAGGCCGTCCGCCGGACGCGGCGGGTGCTGCGGGCCGCGACCCGCGCCGTCGCCGTCTCCTCGCCCGTCGCGCGGTGGGCGACCGGGCTGGCCGGCGTCCCGGCGGTCGTCGTCCCCAACGGCGTCGACGTCGAGCGCTTCCGGCCGTCGACCGCGCCGCGGCCCGCCCGGCCGTTCACGGTCGCCTTCGTCGGCGGCTTCCGGCCCTGGCACGGCGTCGACCTCCTCGTCGAGGCCGCGGCCCGGGCCTGCGCCTCCGGCGCCGGTCCGGTGCGCCTGCTCCTCGT
>JBQGCR010000940.1:0-5007 GCA_052038585.1 Kineosporiaceae bacterium | reverse complement strand
ACCTTCGCCGACCGCATGCCGGCCGCCGAAGACCTCTGAACCGATGACCGCCAGAAACACCGATCTTCGGACAGACCCCGGGCTGTCCACAGGGCCAGGAGTCGATGGGATGTAGGCGGGAGTCGGCGGGATGTAGGCGGGAGTCGGCGGGGACTAGGCGGGGGTCGGGGGGACCTCGAGGCGGGGCAGGAGGGGGTGGACGAGGGGGCCGACGGCGAGGGCGTAGACGACGGTCGCGACGCCGAGGGTGCCGCCGAGCGCCCAGCCGGCGAGGACGACGGTGACCTCGATCGACATCCGGACCCAGCGGGTCGGCAGCCCGGTCCGGGCGACGAGGCCGGTCATGAGGCCGTCGCGCGGGCCCGGGCCGAGCCGGGCCCCGATGTAGGCGGCGGTGGCCACGGCGTTGAGGACGACGCCCGCGACGACGAAGGCGACGCGGGCGGCGAGCGCGTCGGGCGCGGGGAGCACGGCGAGCACGGCGTCGACGACGAGGCCGATGACGACGACGTTGCTCACCGTGCCCAGGCCCGGGCGCTGGCGCAGCGGCAGCCACGCGAGCAGCACGAGGGCCCCGACACCGATCGTCATCGTCCCGAGGGAGACGTCGACGAACCGGGCGAGGCCCTGGTGGAGCACGTCCCACGGCATGACGCCGAGGTGACCCTGCACGAAGAACGCCATGGACAGCCCGTAGAGGGCCAGCCCGGCGTAGAGCTGGACGAGGCGGCGCGGCAGGCGCCGGCCCGTGAGGACGGGTCGCCGTCCGGGGACGGCGGCGGTGGACGTCATGGCCTCAGCCTGCCGGGACATTGGTCCTGGCGGCGAGGGCCAATCCGTCACCAGTGGCTACGTGGCCTGGGCGTCGGTCAGACGTGCGGCCGGACGTAGGACTCGAACGGGAGCGTCTGCGCCTGGGCGGGCTGCCACGGGCGGGGACCGTCGGTCGCGCGTCCGTAGCCGTCCGAGCCGACCGCGCGCCACGTGGCGTGCAGCGCCGTGACGGCGAGGGCGACGAGCAGGACGACGAACAGGGTGGTCATGGCTGGTCCTTCCTTCCCCGGGCGGGGCCCGGGCACGGGAGCCGGCCCGCCTCGTGAGCGGGACGACGTCGGGTGGGTCTTCTGGGGTACGGGCGGGGTGGGCCCGTCTTCCACAATGGTCTCACACTGGTCTTGTATTCCATATCCAATCGGGAGAGGCTGGCCTGCATGGCACAGGACTTCCGTCCCGCCGCGCGGATCGGCGTGCGCGAGCTCGCCACGCTGCTCGGCACGTGGCGCGAGGACCGGCCCGCGGCCCCGTCGTACGTCGCCCTCGCCGACCGGGTGCGCTCCCTCGTGCTCGACGGCCGGCTGCCCGTCCACACGCTCCTGCCGTCCGAGCGGGCGCTCGCCGAGGCCGCGGGGGCGAGCCGGACGACGACGACGGCGGCCTACCGGCGGCTGCGCGACCAGGGCTTCGCCGACGGCCGCCAGGGCGCCGGGACGTGGACGACGCTGCCGGGCGGCGCCGAGCAGGCCGCGCCGTGGCCGGTCTCCCCCACCGGGGACGACGTCGAGGCCGGGGACCTCTCGACGGCCGCCCCGGCGGCACCGCCCGAGCTCTACCCCGCCTACAGCGCGGCCCTCGCCGAGCTGCCGCGGCACCTGCCGCACTCCGGGTACCACTCCGGCGGGCTGCCCGAGCTGCGGGCGCGGGTGGCGGCCCGGTACACCGCGCGCGGCCTGCCGACGGACCCCGAGGAGATCCTCGTCACGGCCGGGGCCGCCCAGGCGCTGCGGCTCGTCTTCGAGGCCCTCCTCGACCGCGGCGACCGGGTGCTCGTCGAGCACCCCACGTGGCCGCCGGGGCTGGACACCCTGCGCGAGCTCGACGCGCGACCGGTCGCGCTGCCCGTCGAGGACGGCTGGGCCGACGCCGCCCCGCGGATCCTGCGCGAGGCCCGCCCGCGGGCGGCCTACCTCATGCCCGACGGGCAGAACCCGTCCGGCCGGATGCTCCTCGGCCCGGGCCGCCGGGGTCTGGCGACGGCGCTCGCCGACGCGCACTGCACCGCCGTCGTCGACGAGACCCTCGTCGAGCTCGACCTGCGCGCCGCGCTCGGCGGCGGGTCGGCCCCGGCCGCCCTCCCCGAGCCGTTCGGGGCGCACCTGCGCCGCGGCGCCGTCGTCCACGTCGGTTCGGCGAGCAAGACCTTCTGGGGCGGGCTGCGCCTGGGCTGGGTGCGCGCCGACCGGGCGCTCGTGCGCCGGCTCGTCGTCGCCCGCACGGCGAGCGACCTCGGCAGCCCGGTCCTCGAGCAGCTCACCCTCGCCCGGCTGCTCGACCAGGTCGACGCCGTCGCCGGCCGGCGGCGCACCGAGCTCGCCGACCGCTGCCGGCACCTGCAGCGCCTCCTCGCCGAGCACCTGCCCTCGTGGTCGGCCCCGGACCCGCAGGCCGGCCTCGTCCTGTGGTGCGGGCTCGACGTCCCGCGCAGCACGGCGCTCGCCCAGGCCGCGCGGCGCTGGGACGTCCTCGTCACCCCCGGCCCGCGCTTCGGGGTCGACGGCGGCTACGAGTCCCGGGTGCGGCTCTCCTTCGGCCGGGCGGGATCGGACCTCGACTGGGCCGTGCCCCGGCTCGCCTCCGCCTGGGCCGAGGTGCTCGACGCCGGGCGCGAGGGGCACGCGATCCTGTGAGCGTGACGGACCGATGACGACGGCCCTCGACGCCGTCCTGCCGGCGCTGCGCTGCCCGGTGTGCCGGGACCGGCTCGCGCGCGACGCCGGCGGTCTCGCGTGCCCGCGGGGGCACCGGTTCGACGTCGCGCGCCAGGGCTACGTCAACCTGCTCGCCGGTCGCCGCGGCGCGGCCACGGGCGACGACGCCGCGATGGTCGCCGCCCGCTGGGACGTCCTCGCGGCCGGCCGCTACGCCCCGCTGACGGCCGCGCTCGTCGACGCGTGCGCCGGGGCGTCCGGCCTCGTCGTCGACGTCGGCGCCGGGACCGGCCAGCACCTCGCCGCCGTCGTCGACGCCTGCGCCGCAACGGCTCCCGTGACCGGGCTCGCCCTCGACACCTCGGCCCCCGCGCTGCGCCGCGCGGCCCGGGTGCACCCGCGGGTCGCCGCCGTCGGGGCCGACGTGTGGGGCCGGCTGCCTCTCGCGGACGGCGCCGCCGCCGTCGTCCTCGACGTCTTCTCCCCGCGCAACGGCGAGGAGTTCGCGCGCGTCCTCGCCGACGACGGACGGCTCGTCGTCGCCGTCCCGACCGGCGCGCACCTGGGCGAGCTCGTCGCCGCGGCCGGGCTCCTCGGCGTCGACGCGGACAAGGCCGGCCGGCTCGCCGCCCAGCTCGGCCCGCGCTTCGAGGTCGAGGCCGAGCGCGTCGTCACGTGGACCCTCGACCTCGACGCCGCGACCGCCGCGACGCTCGTCGCCATGACGCCGAGCGCCCGGCACGTGCCGCACGACGAGGTCCTCGCCCGGCTCGCCGGGGCCGGGCCGCTCGCCGTGACCGCCTCCGTGCGCCTCCTCACCGCGCGGCCCCGGCGTCCAGCCCGTGAGCGGTGACCGAGGTCCCGACCGGACCTCGGTAGGCTCGCCACGTATCTGCACCCGGCCGTCAGGAGTATCGACGTGGCAAGCATCGAGGCCGTCGGAGCGCGGGAGATCCTCGACTCCCGCGGTAACCCCACCGTCGAGGTCGAGGTCGCCCTCGACGACGGCACCATCGCCCGGGCGGCCGTGCCGTCGGGCGCGTCCACCGGGGCCTTCGAGGCGGTCGAGCGCCGGGACGGCGACAAGGGCCGCTACCTCGGCAAGGGCGTCGAGCAGGCCGTCACCGCGGTCAACGACCAGCTCGCCCCCGAGCTCCTCGGCTTCGACGCCGCCGACCAGCGCCTCGTCGACCAGGCGATGCTCGACCTGGACGGCACCGACAACAAGGGCAGCCTCGGCGCCAACGCGATCCTCGGCGTCTCGCTCGCGGTCGCCAAGGCCGCCGCGGAGTCCGCGGGCCTGCCGCTCTTCCGCTACGTGGGCGGCCCGAACGCGCACGTCCTGCCGGTGCCGATGATGAACATCCTCAACGGTGGCGCGCACGCCGACTCCGGCGTCGACATCCAGGAGTTCATGATCGCCCCGATCGGCGCGGAGTCGTTCAAGGAGGCGCTGCGCTGGGGCGCGGAGGTCTACCACGCGCTGAAGTCCGAGCTGAAGAGCAAGGGCCTGTCGACCGGGCTCGGCGACGAGGGCGGCTTCGCCCCGTCGGTCCCGAGCAACCGCGAGGCGCTCGACATCATCGCCGCGACGATCGGCAAGGCCGGCTTCACCCTCGGCACCGACATCGCGCTCGCGCTCGACGTCGCCGCGACGGAGTTCTTCTCCGACGGCACCTACGCGTTCGAGGGCGGCCGCAAGAGCAGCGCCGAGATGGTCGAGTACTACACCTCGCTCGTCGACGGCTTCCCGCTCGTCTCCATCGAGGACCCGCTCGACGAGAACGACTGGGAGGGCTGGACCGCGATCACCCAGGCGCTCGGCTCCCGCGTCCAGCTCGTCGGGGACGACCTCTTCGTCACCAACCCCGAGCGGCTCGCGCGCGGCATCTCCGAGGGCGCCGCGAACGCGCTCCTGGTCAAGGTCAACCAGATCGGGACGCTCACCGAGACGCTCGACGCGGTGTCCCTCGCCCACCGCAACGGCTACCGCTGCATGATGAGCCACCGCTCCGGCGAGACCGAGGACACGACGATCGCCGACCTCGCCGTCGCGACGGACTGCGGCCAGATCAAGACCGGCGCCCCGGCCCGGTCCGAGCGGGTCGCCAAGTACAACCAGCTCCTGCGCATCGAGGAGGAGCTCGACGACGCCGCGGTCTACGCCGGCGCCGGCGCGTTCCCCCGCTTCGCCCGCTGAGCCGGACGAGCACCAGCACCACCCGCACGGCCCGCGGCCCCCGGCCGCACCGCTGCCCGGGGACGCCCCGGCCCGGCCCCCCCAGCGCCCGGCTCGGCGGCC
>JBQGCR010000939.1:0-8077 GCA_052038585.1 Kineosporiaceae bacterium | reverse complement strand
CTGCGCCCTCCCCGCGGCGTGCCTGGCCGCCTGGGGTGCCGCCGTCCTCGGCCTCGTCGGGGCGGGCGACCCGGGGTGGGTGCTCCTCGGCCTGCTCGCCGGCCCGTCGGCCGCCGCGGGCGCCGTCCGGGCGGGCTACCGGCCGCCGCCGGACTGGTCGGCGCCGCTCGTCGCCACGCCCGGCGGGGCGCTGCCGACGGGCGCGGTCGCCGCCGCGCTGCGCGGCCCGGAGGTGACCGTCCTCGGGTCGCTACCGGTCGTCGTCGCCCTCGTCGCCTCGGGGGTGACACCGCTGCTGCTCGCGGTGCAGGCGCTCGCGACGCTCGCCGTCACGTGGTTCGTCGTCCGGTCCGCCGACGGCTGAGCGCTACAGGCCGGGCCGGCCGTCCCGGGTCGGGCGCAGCACCCGGTTGGCCGCCGGCTCGGCGATCGTGTCGCGGAACGGGTGCGCCGGGTAGGTCCCGAGCATCCGCACCGACGCGGAGAAGAACGCCAGCTCCTCCAGGGCGAGGGAGACCGACTGCTGGCGCGGGTGGCCCTCGACGTCGGCGAAGAACTGCGTCGCGAAGAACGTCCCGCCGAGCTGGTAGCTCTCGAGCTTGGTCATGTTGACCCCGTTCGTCGCGAACCCGCCCATGGCCTTGTAGAGCGCGGCGGGGACGTTGCGGACGCGGAAGACGAACGTCGTGATCGCCGGCCCGGCGTCGACGTCCGGCACGCGGGGCTCGCGGGCGAGGACGACGAAGCGGGTCGTGTTGTGGTGCTCGTCCTCGACGTCCTCGGCGAGGACCCGCAGGCCGTAGAGGTCGGCCGCGGCGCGCGGGGCGAGCGCGGCGAGGGTGCGGTCGGCCCGCTCGGCGACCTCCCGGGCGGCGCCGGCGGTGTCCTCCGCGACGACGGCCTTCCAGCCCCGCTCGCGGACCAGGCCGCGGCACTGGCCGAGCGCGTGGATGTGCGAGCGGACCGTGCGGATCTCGTCGATCCCGACGCCCGGCAGCGCCATGAGCTGGAAGTGGATCGGGTGGAAGTGCTCCCCGACGATGTGCAGCCCCGAGTCGGGCAGCAGGTGGTGGATGTCGGCGACCCGGCCCGCGATCGAGTTCTCGATCGGGATCATCGCCAGGTCGGCCTCCCCGGACGTGACCGCCGCGAAGGCGTCCTCGAACGTCGGGCACGGCATCGGCTCGAGGTCCGGGTGGACCTCGCGGCACGCGGCGTCGGAGTTGGCGCCGGGCTCGCCCTGGTAGGCGATCCGGCCGGTCGGCTGGGCAGGCGGCACGGCCTCCGAGGCTAGAGCACCGCCGAGGGCCCGGTGGCGGCCGGGGCGGCGGCTAGGCTGGGGAGGACCACCCCTTCGGCCGATCCCGAACCCTGCGAGGGCCCTTCCGTGTTCGCGACGCTGTCCGACCGCCTCACCGCCACGTTCAAGTCCCTGCGTGGCAAGGGCAAGCTCTCCGAGGCGGACGTCGACGCGACGATCCGCGAGATCCGTCGCGCGCTGCTCGACGCCGACGTCGCGCTGCCCGTCGTCCGCCAGTTCGCCGGCGCCGTCCGCGAGCGGGCGCTCGGCGTCGAGGTGTCCGGCGCGCTCAACCCGGCCCAGCAGGTCGTCAAGATCGTCCACGAGGAGCTCGTCGCGGTCCTCGGCGGGCAGACCCGGCGGCTGGAGTTCGCGAAGAACCCGCCGACGGTCATCCTCCTCGCGGGCCTGCAGGGTGCGGGCAAGACGACGCTCGCCGGCAAGCTCTCGCACTGGCTCAAGGGGCAGGGCCACCGGCCCGTCCTCGTCGCGTGCGACCTCCAGCGGCCCAACGCCGTCGACCAGCTCCGCGTCGTCGGCGAGCGGGCGGGCGTGCCGACGTTCGCCCCGCACCCGGGGACGTCGGCCTCCGGCCTGCTCGCCAACCCCGACGCCGGTCCGGCCGACCCCGTCGCCGTGGCCCGCGCCGGCGTCCAGCACGCCCGGGACAAGCAGTACGACGTCGTCATCGTCGACACCGCCGGCCGCCTCGGCGTCGACGCCGAGATGATGCAGCAGGCCGCCGACATCCGCGACGCCGTCTCCCCGGACGAGATCCTCTTCGTCCTCGACGCGATGATCGGCCAGGACGCCGTCGCCACGGCGAACGCCTTCGCCGACGGCGTCGGCTTCACCGGCGTCGTGCTGTCCAAGCTCGACGGCGACGCCCGCGGCGGTGCCGCGCTCAGCGTCGTCGGCGTCACCGGCAAGCCCGTCATGTTCGCCTCGACGGGGGAGAAGCTCGACGAGTTCGAGCTGTTCCACCCCGACCGGATGGCCTCGCGCATCCTCGACATGGGTGACGTGCTCACCCTCATCGAGCAGGCCGAGAAGGCGTTCGACGCCGAGCAGGCCCAGAAGATGGCGGAGAAGTTCGCCGCCGACGAGGACTTCACCCTCGACGACTTCCTCCAGCAGATGGCCGCCCTGCGGAACATGGGCTCGATCAAGAAGATGCTCGGGATGCTGCCCGGCATGGGCGAGCTGCGCGAGCAGCTGGAGAACTTCGACGAGCGGGAGATGGACCGCGTCGAGGCGATCGTCCGGTCGATGACGCCGCAGGAGCGCCGCCAGCCGCGCATCCTCAACGGCTCGCGCCGGTCGCGGATCGCCAAGGGGTCCGGCACCCAGGTCAGCGAGGTCAACCAGCTCCTCGAGCGCTTCGCCGACGCGCAGAAGATGATGCGGTCGCTGCGCCGCGGCGGCGGCCTGCCGGGCATGCCGGGGATGCCGGGCCTGCCGGGCTCGGGC
Source organism: Kineosporiaceae bacterium (assembly GCA_052038585.1). Classification (GTDB taxonomy): domain Bacteria; phylum Actinomycetota; class Actinomycetes; order Actinomycetales; family Kineosporiaceae; genus JBQGCR01. Next base: position 5,307 of record JBQGCR010000939.1, on the reverse strand, counting down.
GGCGGCAAGAAGTCGCGCGGCCGCACCGCCCCGCCGCCGCGCAAGGGCAAGGGCAAGAGCGGCAACCCGGCCAAGCGGGCCCAGCAGGAGCGTGACGGCGGCCGCGCCGCGGCCCAGCCGTCGGCGCCCGGCGGCGCCTTCGGGCTCGGTGGCGGTGCCGGCCAGGCCGACCCGACGAACCTCGAGCTGCCGCCCGGTTTCGAGAAGTTCCTCGGCCGCTAGGGTCGCGGCATGAGCGCCGCCCAGCCGACCTTCCACCTGCGCGGACCCGTCCTCGTCGGACCTGAGGAGGAGGCGGGGCAGGCGTGGGTCGTCGGGGGACGGCTCACCTTCGAGCGCCCCGCCACGGCGGGCGACGTCGTCACCGTCGACGGCTGGGTGCTGCCCGGGCTCGTCGACGCGCACTGCCACGTCGGCCTCGCCAAGGACGGCGCGGTGGACGACGGGACGGCGGAGCAGCAGGCCCGGACCGACCGCGACCGCGGGACGCTGCTCATCCGGGACGCGGGCTCGCCCGCCGACACCCGCTGGGTCGACGACCGGGACGACCTGCCGGTCATCGTCCGGGCGGGCCGGCACATCGCCCGCACCCGGCGCTACATCCGGGACTACGCCCACGAGATCGAGCCCGAGCAGCTGCCCGCGTACGTCCGGCAGGAGGCCCGCCGCGGCGACGGCTGGGTCAAGCTCGTCGGGGACTGGATCGACCGCTCGGTCGGCGACCTCGCGCCGTGCTGGCCGGCCGACGCCCTCGCGGAGGCGATCGCCGTCGCCCACGAGGAGGGCGCCCGGGTCACCGCGCACTGCTTCGGCGAGGACTGCCTGCCCGACCTGCTCGCGGCCGGCATCGACTGCATCGAGCACGCCAGCGGCCTCACCGCGGCCACCCGGGCCACGTGCGCCGAGCGCGGGGTGCCGATCGTCCCGACGATGGTCAACCTCGAGAACTTCCCGGCGTTCGCGGCGGCTGGGGAGGCGCGGTTCCCGACGTACGCCGCCCACATGCGCGCCCTCCACGCCCGCCGGCACGCCACGGTCGCCGACGCCTACGAGGCGGGCGTCCAGGTCTTCGCCGGCACGGACGCCGGGGGCTCGCTGCCGCACGGGCTGCTGCCGCAGGAGGTCGCCGCGCTCGTCGAGGCGGGGCTGCCGCCGGTCGCCGCGCTCGACGCCGCCTGCTGGGCCGCCCGGGCCTGGCTCGGCCGCGACGGCCTCGTCGAGGGCGCGCAGGCCGACCTCGTCGTCTACCCCGCGGACCCGCGCGGGGACGTCGCGGTCCTCGAGGCGCCCGACCTCGTCGTCCTGCGCGGGCGCGCCGTCGGGTGAGCGTGCGGCGGGGCCGCCCGGGTCTGGCACAATGGTCGGCTGAACCCGGTCCGTCAGGCCCCTCTCTCCTGGCGACGCCGAGTCCATCGACTCCCCGGCCGCGGAACCCCACCCGCACCGGCCGGTGCGTCACCCCAACAGAAGCAGGAGTGACCACACCCGTGGCTGTCAAGATCCGCCTCAAGCGCATGGGCAAGATCCGTGCGCCGTACTACCGCGTCGTCGTCGCCGACTCCCGCACCAAGCGGGACGGTCGCGCGATCGAGGAGATCGGCAAGTACCACCCGACCGAGGAGCCCTCGCTCATCGACATCGACTCCGAGCGCGCGCAGTACTGGCTCGGCGTCGGCGCGCAGCCGACCGAGCAGGTCCTCGCGCTGCTCAAGGTCACCGGCGACTGGCAGAAGCACAAGGGCCTCCCGGGCGCCGAGGGCACGCTGCGCACGGCCGCCCCGAAGGCCGACAAGAAGGCCGTCTTCGAGGCCGCCGCGAAGTCCGCCATGGACGAGCCGAAGGCCGAGGCGACCACGCCGCGCAAGAAGGCCGCCAAGAAGGACGAGGCCCCGGTGGCCGAGACCGCCGAGGCGCCCGAGGCGGGCGACCAGCCGGCCGAGGGCACGACGTCGGAGCAGACCGCCGGCGCGGACGAGACGTCCCAGGCCGAGGGCTGACAGGTGCTCGAGGAGGCCCTGGAGCACCTCGTCCGCGGGATCGTCGGGCACCCTGACGACGTCGTCGTCCGGACCAAGGCGCTGCGCCGGGGCAACCTGCTCGAGGTGCGCGTGCACCCCGAGGACCTCGGGCGCGTCATCGGCCGGGCCGGTCGCACGGCGAACGCCCTGCGCACGGTCGTCAAGGCGCTCGCCGACGGCAAGCCCGTGCGGGTGGACGTCGTGGACGTCGACCGCGTCCGCTGAGCACCACCCGCCTGCACGTCGAGCCCCGCGCCACCGGTGGTGGCGCGGGGCTTCGTCGTCCCCGAACCGTCCTGAGGAGGACCGCATGAGGGTCGTCGTCGCCCGCGTGGGCCGCGCCCACGGCATCCGCGGCGAGGTCAGCGTCGAGGTGCGCACCGACGTGCCGGAGCGCCGCTTCGTCGAGGGCGCCGTCCTGCACGTCGACGCGGGCCGGGGCCCCGCCGGCCGCGGGCTGCCCGCCACGCTCACCGTCCGGACCGCCCGCGACCACAACGGCGTGCTCCTGCTGACCTTCGCCGAGGTGGCCGACCGGACCGCCGCCGAGGGACTCCGCGACGTCCGGCTCGAGGCGGAGGTCGACGCCGCCGCCGAGCGGGAGGACGACGCCTGGTACGACGGCGAGCTCGTCGGGCTGCGGGTCGAGGACCCCTCCGGCGCCGTCCTCGGCGAGGTGGCCGCCGTCGAGCACCCCGGCGCGCAGGACCTGCTCGTCGTCCGGCGCACCGACGGGCAGCGCCGCCTCGTCCCCTTCGTCGCGGCCCTCGTCCCGACGGTCGACGTCGCGGGCGGCCGGGTCGTCGTCGACGCGCCCCGCGGGCTCCTCGACGACCTCGACGACCTCGACGACGAGGACGCCGACGCCTGATGCGGGTCGACGTCGTCACGATCTTCCCCGAGTACCTCGCCGCGCTCGACCTGTCCCTGATCGGCAAGGCGCGCGCCGCGGGCCTGCTCGACGTCGCCGTCCACGACCTGCGGTCGTTCACCCACGACCGGCACCGCACCGTCGACGACACCCCGGCGGGCGGGGGAGCGGGCATGGTCATGCGGCCCGAGCCGTGGGGCGAGGCGCTCGACGCGGTGCTCGCCGCGGGCCGGGCCGCGGTCGGCGACGACGCCGCGGTGCCCACGCTGCTCGTCCCCGCGCCGTCCGGGACGCCCTTCACCCAGCCGCTCGCCCGCGAGCTGGCGACCCGGCCGTGGCTGGCGTTCGCCTGCGGGCGCTCCGAGGGCATCGACGAGCGCGTCCTCGACGAGGCCGCGACCGTCATGCCGGTCCTGCCGGTGAGCCTCGGGGACTACGTGCTCAACGGCGGCGAGGTCGCCGTCCTCGCGATGGTCGAGGCCGTCGGCCGGCTGCTGCCCGGCGTCGTCGGCAACGAGGCCAGCCTCGTCGAGGAGAGCCACGAGGACGGGCTGCTCGAGTACCCCGTCTACACCCGGCCCGCGACGTGGCGCGGGCGCGCGGTCCCCGAGGTGCTCCAGTCCGGGCACCACGCACGGATCGCCCGCTGGCGTCGCGACGAGCGGCTGCGCCGCACCGCCCGCCGGCGGCCGGACCTGGTCGCCGCGCTCGACGTCGCGACCCTGGACCGGGCCGACCTCGCGGTCCTCGCCGAGGAGGGGTGGACCGTCGCCGACGACGCGGGCCGCCGATTTCTGGCCCCGGCACCCGCTGTGGCAGACTGAACCCTCGCGTGCACCGGTCGGCCGCGCCCTGCCACAGGGGGTCGCCGCGGCTCATCGACCGTCATCGTCCCCGGGCGAGGCACGCACACCGACCTCGGCCCTCGACTTGCCGGTGACCTGTGGCACCGCGCGGGAAGCGACACGACATGCACGTCCTCGACGGTTTCGACTCCGCCTCGCTGCGGGACGACCTGCCCGACTTCCGCACCGGCGACACGGTCGTCGTCCACGTCAAGGTCATCGAGGGCACGCGCTCCCGGGTCCAGCAGTTCAAGGGCATCGTCATCCGCCGCCAGGGCGGCGGCGTCCGCGAGACCTTCACGGTCCGCAAGATCTCCTCCGGCGTCGGCGTGGAGCGCACCTTCCCGGTGCACACCCCGATCATCGACAAGGTCGAGGTCCTCACCCGCGGCGACGTCCGCCGCGCGAAGCTGTACTACCTCCGCTCGCTGCGCGGCAAGGCCGCGAAGGTGCGCGAGAAGCGCGAGAGCGCGCCCGCCGGCCGCTGACGGCCGACCCGCGCACCGACGGCGTCTCGTGACGACGGCGTCCCCGGCCCCGCAGGAGCAGACCGCGCCCGACGCGGAGCCCCGGCGGGGCCGGTTGCCGTGGTGGGTCACGGTCCTCGTCGCGCTGCTCGTCCTCGTCCTCGTGCGCGGCCTGCTCGTCCAGTCCTTCCTCATCCCGACGCCGTCCATGGCGCCGACGCTGCAGCCGGGTGACCGGGTGCTCGTCCACCGCTCGGCCTTCCGTTTCGGCGGGCACGTCGAGCGCGGCGACGTCGTCGTCTTCGACGGCGCCGGCGTCTTCGAGCCGGCGTCGCGCCCGGACGGCCTCGTCGGGGCGCTCCAGGGCGCCCTGCGGCTGGTCGGCGTCCCGGTCGGGGAGAGCATGTACGCCAAGCGCGTCGTCGGCCTGCCCGGCGAGCGCATCGCCTGCTGCGACGCCGAGGACCGGCTGACGATCGACGGGCGGCCGCTCGACGAGCCGTGGCTGGCGCCGGGGCAGCGGCCGAGCGGGGTCGAGTTCGACGTCAGGGTGCCGCCGCGTCGGGTGTTCGTCCTGGGGGACAACCGGGACGACTCCGCGGACTCGCGGGCGCACCTGGGGGACCCGGGCGGCGGGACGGTGCCGCTGGACCGTATGGTCGGGAGGGTCGTGGCGGTGTACTGGCCGCTGGATCGCATCGGTACGCCGGACGACGAGGAGCGCGGGTGACGTCAGTGAACGACCCGGGGAGCGGCGCGTCCGCACCAGGGCCCGCGGGGGAGGACCGCCCGTCGGAGGCCGGCACGCCGGCGACGACGACGCCGGCGCCCGCCGGCGGCGGCGTGGGCGCCGTGCGCGCGGCGCTCGCCGCGGTGCGCGAGGTCGTCCTCGTGCTGCTCATCGCGATGGTCCTGTCGCTGGTCATCAAGACTTTCTTCGTCCAGGCGTTCTACATCCCGTCGGCGTCGATGGAGAACACGCTGATCGTCGGCGACCGGGTGCTCGTCAACAAGCTCTCCCCGTTCCCGCTGGACCTGCGCCGCGGTGACATCGTCGTCTTCAAGGACCCCGGCGGCTGGCTCGACCCGCCCGTCGAGGTCGAGGA
>JBQGCR010000938.1:0-1827 GCA_052038585.1 Kineosporiaceae bacterium | reverse complement strand
CGGGCGCGCGCCGCCACGACGGGGACGACGACGGCGGGCGCCGCCGCGCCCTCGCCGCGCGGCCGGACCTCGGTGCGCACGGGGGTGCGGGCGGCCGCCCCGGCCGCGGCGGCGCCCACGGGCCCGGACCTGCTGCACCTGCTGCGCCGCACCACCTTCGGCCTCACACCGGAGCTCGTCGCGCGGGCCCGGTCGCTCGGCGCGGCGCGCTGGCTCGAGCAGCAGCTCGCGCCGGCGTCGATCCCCGACCCGGTGTGCGACGCCGTCGTCGCCCGCTGGCCCGCCCTCGCGCTGTCGTCGACGCAGGTGCACCAGGCGGTGGACGCCGGGCAGTTCGCGGGCTGGCAGCTGCAGTGGATGCTCGTGCGCGCGTCGATCGCCCGGGCCGCCTGGAGCGAGCGGCAGCTCCTCGAGGTCATGGTGCACTTCTGGTCCGACCACCTCGCGGTGGCCTGCCCGTCGGACAACGTCTGGGACGTGCGGCACCGCTACGACGCCGACGTCATCCGCCGGTACGCCTTCGGGTCCTTCGCCGACATGCTCGCCGCCGCGGTGCGGCACCCGGCGATGCTGCGCTACCTGACGAACTCCTCCTCGACCAAGCAGCACCCCAACGAGAACCTCGGCCGCGAGCTGCTCGAGCTGCACACCGTCGGCCTCGAGGCCCGCTTCACCGAGACCGACGTCGTCAACGCTGCCCGCATCCTCACGGGCACGAGCTGCTCCTGGGCCACCGGGGAGCCGAACTACCGCAAGGAGTGGCACTGGACCGGCCCGGTGAGGGTGCTCGGCTTCGAGCACCCGAACGCCGACCCGGCCGGCGGGCCCGTCGTCGTCGAGGCCCTCGCCCGCTACCTCGCCGCGCACCCGGAGACGGCCCGGCGCATCGCGACGAAGCTCGCGGTCCGCTTCGTCAGCGACAACCCGCCCGCGACGCTCGTCGACCGGCTCGCGCGCACCTACCTCGCGAACGGGACCGCGATCGTCCCGGTGCTGCGAGAGCTGTTCTCCAGCAGCGAGTTCGCCGCGAGCGCCGGCCAGAAGGTGCGTCGGCCGTTCGAGGACGTCGTCGCGACCCTGCGCGTGCTCGGGTGGCGGGCGGACCCGTCGGGGACCAAGGGGCCGGAGGCGCTCGGCTGGCTGCTCAACGACCTCGGGCACGCCCCGTTCGGCTGGCCGGCCCCGAACGGCTTCCCCGACGTCTCGGCCGCCTGGTCGAGCCCGGCCGCGAGGCTCGGCGTGTGGAACACCCACGTGCGCCTCGCGGCGGGGTGGTGGCCGGCGGACACCCTCGTCCGCGACCCGCTGACGACGCTCTTCGGGACGAGCCTGCCGGCGACGCACGGCGCGCTCGTCGACGCACTCGCCCAGCGGCTGTTCGTCGGGCCGCTCACCGCGACGCAGCGCGACGCGGTGTGCCGCTTCGCCGACGCGGCCCCCGACACCAGGCTCACGGCCAGGAGCGCCGCGGTGACGTGGCGGCTGCCGTACGTCGTCGCGCTCCTGCTCGACCTGCCCCAGCACTCGACGAGGTGACGATGACCGGCACGACGACCACCGGCGACGGATGCGGCTGCGACGCAACGGGGCCCGCCGGCCCCAGCCGGCGCTCGCTGCTGCGCGGGCTCGGCGCAGGGGCAGGGCTCGGCCTGCTCACCGGCGTCGTCGGCGAGACCGCCGCGGCCGGGTACGCCTTCGGGGCGACGGGGTACGACGGCGACGTGCTCGTCGTCCTGTCGCTGCGCGGCGGCTTCGACGGGCTGTCCGCCGTCGTCCCGACGGCCGACCCGAGCTACCGCCTGCTCCGCCCGACGATCGGGCTGCCGC
>JBQGCR010000937.1:0-2994 GCA_052038585.1 Kineosporiaceae bacterium | reverse complement strand
CGAGCGTCTCCGCGAGCCCGGACGCGGACGTCGTCGCCGTCGAGTGGCGCGTCCGACGGCCGCACGGCCGGGTGCTGTGCACCGTCGCCGTCGTCGACGTCGCGACCCGCGAACGGCGCGTGGTCGCCGGCGAGGACGGCGCCCCGTGCGGGTCGCCGGTCCTCGCGCCGGACGGGTCCCGCGTCGCGGTGCTCCGCTCGACCGACGCCTCCTTCGAGGAGCCGCCGGTGACGACGCTGATCGTCGTCGCCGTCGACGGCGGGGCCGCCGCCGTGGAGTGCGACCTCGGCGACCTGCACCCGCAGGACTGGGCGTGGTCGTGCGACGGCACGACGCTGCTCGTGTCGGGCGACCTGCACGGCAGCGGTGCGCTCGTCGCCGTCGACCCGTCGTCCGGCGCCGTCACGCGCACCCTCGTCGCGGCATCGGTCCTCACGCACCTGCGTCCGGTCGTGGACGGGCGTGTGCTCGCGCTGCGCTCGACCGTGGACCGTCCCCCGCACCCCGTGGCCGTCTCCCCCGACGGCGCCGTCCTGGCCCTGCCGGACCCCGCTCCGGTGCCGCCGCTGCCCGGCACGCTCGAGGAGCTGTGGGTCGACACGCACGACGGGGAGCGGGTGCACGCCTGGCTCGTCCTGCCGGACGGCGCCGGGGCGGACGCGCCGGCGCCGGTCATGCTCTGGGTGCACGGCGGGCCGTTCGGGTCGTTCAACACGTGGTCGTGGCGGTGGTCGCCGTGGGTCGCCGCGGCGCACGGCTGGGCCGTCGTCCTGCCCGACCCCGCGCACTCGACCGGCTACGGGCACAGGTGGTTCCGGCGCGGCTGGCCGTACGAGGCACGCACGGTCTTCGGCGACTGCGAGGCGGTGCTCGACGCCGTGCTCGCCCGGCCGGAGACCGACGGCTCGCGCGTCGCCTGCCTCGGGGCGTCCTTCGGCGGCTACCTGACGAACTGGGTCGCCGGGCACGTCCACCGCTTCGGGGCGATCGTCACGCACGCCGGGCTGTGGGCGCTCGACCAGCAGCACGCGACGACCGACGGCGCCCGCTACAAGACCGACGTCTTCGGCGCCGTCGAGGAGCACCCGCGCTGGTACGCGGACAACGACCCGCGGCGGGCCGCCGACGACGTCCGGACCCCGATGTTGATCGTCCACGGGGACAGGGACTTCCGCGTGCCCGTCTCCGAGGCGCTGCGGCTGTGGTGGGACCTCGTGAGCCGCTGGGACGCCGAGCCCGCGACGATGCCGCACCGGTTCCTCCACCTGCCCGACGAGAACCACTGGGTGCTCTCGCCGCCCGGGGCCGAGGTGTGGTGGGATGCCGTCCTCGGCTTCTGCGGCGAGCACGTCCTGGGCCGGGCATGGCGGCCGACACCGCTGCTCTGACGGTCGATCTCGGGGAGGTCCACGATGGGCAGGCTGGTCTACGCGGCGAACACGTCCCTCGACGGGTTCGTCGAGGACGCCTCGGGCGCCTTCGACTGGGGCACGCCCGGGGAGGACGTCCACGCGTTCTGGAACGAGCACGAGCGCCGGATGGGGACGGCGCTCTACGGGCGTCGGATGTACGAGGCGATGCGCGTCTGGGAGGACGACGACTGGCTCGAGGACGAGCCCGCCGTCATGCAGGAGTACGCGCGGATCTGGCGGTCCGCCGACAAGGTCGTCTGGTCGACGACGCTCACCGAGGTGACGACGGCGCGCACGCGGGTCGAGCGCTCCTTCGACCCGGATCTGGTGCGCCGGCTCAAGGAGAGCGCGTCGTCCGACCTGAGCGTCGGCGGCGCGGCCCTCGGCGCGGAGGCGTTCCGGCACGGGCTCGTCGACGAGTACGTCGTCGTCGTCCACCCCGTCTCCGTCGGCGCCGGCAAGCCCGCGCTGCCGGTCGACCAGCGCGTGGACCTCGAGCTCGTCGAGCAGGGCCGCTTCGCCGGCGGCGCCGTGCACCTGCGGTACGCCGTCACGCAGGTGAGGCCGGCCCAGGAGGCGTAGGACCGGCGGGTCGCGGCAGGCGAACCACAGGGTGGTGCGAATCCCGTCGCGGCGGCGCAGCTGCACGTCGCGAGCGGTCGATGCGCGGTGGTGCGCGACGACCTCGGGGACGTCGGCGAAGTGCCAGCCGGCCGCGACGAGATCGCTCGCGACGGGAGAAGCCGCCCTGCGGCGAGGTAGGCGTCGCGTCGGACGACGCCGAGACGGTCGCCGCCGCGCGGGCCGCGATGGGGCTGCTTCCGACGACTCGGCCAGTTCACGCTGGGTAGTCGGTCGGACGATGATGCATCACCCACCGCCGTCGTCGGTCGACGCAAAGTTCTTCGAAAAAGATTCTGCGACAGTGTGGTTCGCCGGGTTCTGCGGGGCCTAGTTGTCGGTGGTCGGGTCTAGCGTGATCTCCATGACGGCAGCGACCACGTCCCAGGGCCACCCGGCCTTCGACGCCCTCGCCCGCCTGCTCGCCGCCGTCGACGAGATCACCGCCACCAGCAGGGTCGGGTTCACCCGCCAGCAGTCCCTCGACCTCACCGTCGCCCTGTGCGCCGCCGCCGCCCGGGTCGACGCCGCCTACCTGACCAGCCTCGGCGAGCTCGACCACCACGAACGCAACGGCCTGCCCGCCGGCCGCGGCACGTACCTCGCCGCCACCTCCCTGCAGCAGGCCGCCGGCCTCGGCCGGGCCCGCGCCGTCCGCGACCTGCGCACCGCCCAAGCGCTGCGCGACCACCTGCCCGAGGTCGCCGCCGCCTACGGCGCCGGCGAGACCACCCGCGACCACGTCGACGCCGCCCGCAAGGTGCCGGAGCAGGTCAAGCCGAGCACGTGGCGCGAGCACGGGGGCCGGGCCGATGCGTTCCTCGCCGACCAGGCCCGGACCTTGGACGTGGAGAACTACAAGCGCGCTGCCGGCGAGCTGCTCGACACCCTCGACCCGTCCCGCCTCGACGGCCGCGAGCCGCGGCTCGAGGACCGCGGCTTCGCCTTCGGCCGCACCGAC
>JBQGCR010000936.1:0-2549 GCA_052038585.1 Kineosporiaceae bacterium | reverse complement strand
GGCGGCCGCCGACGACGACCACCGCGACGACGACGAGGGTGCTCACCGCCGCGACGGCGAACTGCGGGCCGAGGAGCAGCGCGAGGTCGGACCCGGCGATCGTCCGGACGACGAGGGCCGGGGTGCACACGAAGAAGACGGTGCGGGAGAGGACGACCTCGGCGCCGACGCCGAGCACGCCGGTGCGTCCGGCGGCGACCCCGGCGAGGACGACGAGCGCCACGACGGCGAACCCCGCGAGGACGTCCAGCATGCCCGTTACGGTAGTGCGGTGCCGGCTCCCTCCCCGTCCGCCGTCCGTGGGCCGGGACGCGACCGCGACGTCGTGCTGGCCGTCGCCGCCGGCGGGGCGCTAGGGGCCGCCGGGCGCTACGGCGTCGGCGTCTTGCTCCCCCACACAGCGGGCACGTTCCCGTGGGCGACCTTCCTCGTCAACGTCACCGGGTGCCTGCTCGTCGGCGTCCTCATGGTCTGCGTCGTCGAGGCCTTCCGGCCGCACGCGCTCGTGCGGCCGTTCCTCGGCACGGGCGTGCTCGGCGGCTGGACGACGTTCTCCGCCTACGCCGTCGAGGCGCGCGACCTGCTCGCCGGCGGGCACCCCGCCACGGCGGCCGCCTACCTCGGCGGGTCGCTCGTCGCCGGGCTGGCCGCGACATGGCTCGCGGTGCGGGTCACCCGGCGGGTGGTGCGGCGGTGAGCCTGCTCCTCGTGCTGGTCGGCGCCGCCGTCGGCGCGCCGGCGCGGTGGGCGCTGGACCGGGCCGTCACCGCCCGGCACCGGCTGCCCGTGCCGTTCGGGACGATGACGGTCAACGTCCTCGGCTCGTTGGTCCTCGGGGCACTCCTCGGCGCCGACCCGTCGCCCGGCGTCGTCCTGCTCGTCGGGACCGGGTTCTGCGGCGCCTTCACGACGTTCAGCACCTTCTCCTACGAGACGGTGACGCTGCTCGACGAGGGCCCGCGCGGGGCGGCGCTGACGAACGTCGTCCTGTCGCTCGTCCTCGGGTTCGCCGCCGCCGCAACGGGGTTCGCGCTCACGGCCTGAGCCGCCAGGCACGGGCGACGTCGTCACCGTCCCACTCGAGGGTCCACGTGCTGCCGGCGCGCGGGTAGGCGCGCGTCGTCACCGGCCGCGGCCCACCGGGGAACACCTCGACCATGGACCCGTCGAGGAGCACCCTCGCGGGCTGCACGGGCACGGGCGGCGCCGGCCAGGCGAGCACCTCGCGCCCGTCGAGCAGGAGCCTGCCGCCGGTCCCGGCGGGCCGCGCGACGTCGACCGCGGGGCCGGGGAGCGCGGCGCTGGACCGGCTATCCTGCTCCTGGTCGCGGAGTGCGACGAGCTCGCGGACCGGGCGGCTGACGACGTCGTCCCCCTCGACGGTGACCTCGCGCGGGAAGGTCAGGCACCCGGACCAGCCGGCGGCGTCGATCTCGGCCTGCGGCCGGCCCAGCTCCCAGGCCCAGCCCCAGAGCAGGACCCGGCCGTCGGCGGCGAGCAGCTGCGGGGCGTAGAAGCACGGCCCGTCGTCGAGCAGCCCGCCGCTCGCGGCGGCCAGACGCGGCCCGTCCGGGGTGACCGCGACGTCGCCGAGGAGGTACCGCACGCCGTGCAGGGCGTAGAGGCCGGTCGGGTTCGGCTCGTCGCGCCAGAGGGAGACGACGAGCAGCCAGCGGTCGCCGACCCGCACGAGGTTCGGGCACTCCCAGACGTGCGCCGGGGCGACGGCCGCGGCGACGTCGTCGTCCGCCGTGAGGAGCGCGCCGAGCGGGCGCCAGTCCGTGAGGTCGTCGCAGCCGTGGACGAGGAGGGCCGGCGGGCCTCCGGGGCGTCCCGCCGCCTGGACGGCGTACCGGTGGCCGTCGACGTGGACGACGAACGGGTCGCGCATCGCGGTGACCCGCGGGTCCTCGGGCATGCCGGCGACGGGCGTGTCGTCCTGCGTCCACGTGCGCAGGGTCCGGTCGGAGCGGGCGAGGACGACGGCGGAGCGTCCGCTGTCGTCGAGGACGGCCGAGTAGACCGCGGTCGGGACGCCGTCGTCGTCCGTGACGCAGCCGCTCCAGCAGCCGAACGCGTCCGGGCCGTCCGGGCGGGCGCGCAGCGCGAGCGGCTCGGCGTCCCAGTGGACGAGGTCGGCGGACGACGCGTGGCCCCAGCCGATCTCGTGGTGCGCGGGCCCGACGGGGTTGTGCTGGAAGAAGACGTGCCAGCGGCCGTCGACGAACGCCAGGCCGTTGGGGTCGTTGACCCACCCGCGTGCGGGGCGTGCGTGCAGGGCGGGGAAGGCGGGGTCGGGGTGGCTCATGCTGCCATCCTCACCGACCCGTCCGGCGGTCGTCGTGCAGGATGGGCGCATGCCCGACGTCCGCATCGGCATCTCCGGCTGGCGGTACCCGCCGTGGCGGGGCACCTTCTACCCGAAGGGGCTGCCGCAGCGGCTCGAGCTGGAGTACGCCGCGCAGCGGATGAACAGCGTCGAGATCAACGGCTCGTTCTACTCGCTCCAGAAGCCGGACTACTACCGGCAGTGGGCGTCCCAGGTGCCG
>JBQGCR010000935.1:0-2454 GCA_052038585.1 Kineosporiaceae bacterium | reverse complement strand
CCCGCAGGACCGGCGGGCGCAGGCCGAAGGGGTCCGTCGTGCCGGCGAGACCGACGACGACGGCCGCCGCGGCGAGGCCGGCGACGGCCGTGCGGCGCCGGGTCCGCGAGCGCGCGACGGCACGGCTCGTCCGGGCGACCGGGTCGGTGGCGGTGGGGACGGTGTCGGCGGCGGCGGTGAAGGCCGAGCGCAGCGAGCGCTCGAGGTCGGTGCTCATCGCAGGGACTCCTCGGTGGTCGACACGTCGGCATCGGCGGCGTCGGGCCCGAGCACGGCGCGCAGCCGGGCCAGGGCCTTGCTCGTCTGGCTCTTGACCGTCCCGGTGCTCACGCCGAGCGCCTGCGCGGTCTGCGCCTCGGTGAGGTCCTCGAAGCAGCGCAGCACGAGGACGGCCCGCATCCGCGGGGGCAGGGTCCGGCAGGCGGCGAGGAGCGCGTCCCGCTCGTCGGAGCGGGCGACCTCGTCGACCGCCGTCCGCTCGGGGAGGACCTCGGTCGGCAGCATGCGGCGCCGGCGACGCCAGGACGACGTGGCGAGGTGGACGAGGACCGTGCGGGCGTAGGCCTGCGGCGCGTCCCGGCGCTCGATGCGGGTCCAGTGCCGGTGCATCCGGACCATCGTCGTCTGGACGAGGTCCTCGGCCTCGTGGACGTCCCCGGTGAGCAGGTACGCCGTGCGGGCCAGGGGGTGCCAGCGCGCGGCGACGAACTCGCGGGACGCGATCTCGTCGTCGGGGTCCATGTCGGTCCTCTCCTCGGGCGGGCCACCCGCCGCACCCACCAGAGCCCTCGCGACCGGAGAAGGTTGCCCGGGCGTCGGGAGTTTCTCGGCTGCCGCGGGCCTCGACTTGATCTCGGGCGAAACCGCCATATCGTGCGAACCGGCAACGTCGCCGACCCGGGGAGCCCGCATGCTGCTGACCGCCGTGACCACGACGCCCGTGCCGCTCGCCGAGGTGGCGGGCTCGGAGGTGCTCGGCACCGCCCTGCTCACGCTGCTCGGCTGCGGTGTCGTCGCCAACGTGACCCTCGCCCGCACCCTCGGCAACGCCGGGGGCTGGCTCCTCGTGAACTTCGGCTGGGGGCTCGCCGTCTTCGCGGGCGTCTTCGCCGCCTGGCGCTCCGGCGCCCACCTCAACCCGGCCGTCACCCTCGGCATCGCCGCGAGCGGGGCGGGCGAGTACGCGCCGGGGGTGGCGGTCACCGTCCAGGCGAGCGCCGTCTACGTCGTCGCCCAGCTCGTCGGCGGCTTCCTCGGCGCCGTCGTCTGCTTCCTCGCGTACAAGAAGCACTTCGACGAGCCGGTGCGCCCGGCGGGCGAGCCGGGTCCCGCCCAGGTGGACCTGCGGGGCGACGCCGACACCGACCTCGGGGCCGGGCGGCACGCCGCGCGCGAGGACGGAACCGCCGCACCGGGGACGACGGCGACCCGCACCCGCCCGCGGACGTCGACGCGGACCTCGGAGCAGGCCTCCCCCAAGCCGGCCCCGAACGACGACCCCGCCGACGCCGCCGACAAGCTCGGCGTCTTCTGCACGGGTCCGGCGATCCCGGCCCCGGCGTGGAACGTCGTCACCGAGGTCGTCGGCACCTTCGTCCTCGTCGTCGTCGTCCTGCTCATCGGGCAGACCCCGAGCGGCCTCGGCCCGGCCGCCGTCGCCCTCCTCGTCGTCGGCATCGGCGCGAGCCTCGGCGGGCCGACCGGCTACGCCATCAACCCCGCGCGCGACCTCGGCCCGCGGCTCGCGCACGCGGCCCTGCCGATCCGCGGCAAGGGCGGCAGCAACTGGGGCTACGCGTGGGTGCCGGTCGTCGGCCCGCTGCTCGGCGCGCTCCTCGCCGGCCTGCTCGTGCGCGTCATCACCTGACCCCTAGGCTCGCCACCGAGGCGGCCGCAGCCCACCCGTACCCCCATCCCACCCGCCGGGAGGACACCGATGTCCGAGTACGTCGCAGCGATCGACCAGGGCACGACGAGCACGCGGTGCATGCTCTTCGACCACGACGGCACCGTCGTCGCCGTCGACCAGATGGAGCACGAGCAGATCTTCCCGCGGGCCGGGTGGGTCGAGCACGACGCCACGGAGATCTGGCGCAACACCCGCGAGGTGGTCGCCGGGGCGCTCGCCAAGGCCGACGTGACCTCCCCGAAGATCGCGGCCGTCGGCATCACGAACCAGCGCGAGACGACGCTCGTCTGGGACCGCACGACCGGCAAGCCGGTCCACAACGCCATCGTCTGGCAGGACACCCGGACGCAGCGGATCTGCGACGCCCTCGGCCGCCTCGGCGGCGGCGCGGACCGCTACCGGGAGAAGGTCGGCCTGCCGCTCGCGACGTACTTCGCCGGGCCGAAGGTGCGCTGGGTGCTCGACGAGGTCGACGGCGCGCGGGAGGCCGCCGAGCGCGGCGACCTGCTCATGGGGACGATGGACTCCTGGCTGCTGTGGAACCT
>JBQGCR010000934.1:0-7255 GCA_052038585.1 Kineosporiaceae bacterium | reverse complement strand
CCGGTCGGCCGCGGCGCTCGAGCGGGTGCTCTGGGCCGACGACCGCCGGCGGGGGGTGCTCTGGACCGCCGTGTGCGTCGGGCTGCCCGTCGCGGCGGCGGCCGGGGTCGAGCGGCTGACGCGCGACCGGCCGGTCGCCCGCACCGCCGCGGTGGCGGTGACGACGTGGAGCGTCCTCGGCGGCACGAGCCTGTCCCGGGAGGGCCGGGCGATGGCCGCGCTGCTCGAGGCGGCCGGCGCGCAGGACGGTACGCAGGACGGTGCGGGGGACGGCGCAGAGGACGGTGCGGGCGACGGCCCCGCGCTCGTCGAGGCCCGGGCCCGGCTGCGGAACCTCTGCGCCCGGGACGCGACCCACCTCGACGCCGACGGGCTGGCCCGGGCGACGACGGAGTCGTTGGCGGAGAACACCTCCGACGCGGTCGTGGCCCCGCTGCTCTGGGGCGCCGTGGCCGGGCTGCCGGGCCTCGTCGGCTACCGCGCGGCGAACACGCTCGACGCGATGGCGGGCTACCTGTCGCCGCGCTACCGCGAGTTCGGCTGGGCGTGCGCGCGGCTGGACGACCTGGTCAACCTCGCGCCGGCGCGCGTCACCGGGGTGCTCACCGTGGTGGCCGCGCCGGTCGTCGGCGGGTCGCCGGCGCGCGCGTGGCAGGTGCTGCGGCGCGACGGCGGGCGGCACCCGAGCCCGAACGCGGGCCGACCGGAGGCGGCGGCCGCGGGGGCGCTGGGGGTCCGGCTCGGCGGTCGCAACGTCTACCCGGGTCACGTCGAGGACCGGCCGGTGCTCGGGGACGGACCGACACCGCAGGTGCCGGACGTCCGGCGGGCGGTCCGGCTCCAGGCGGTCGTCGGCACGGCCGCCGCCGGTGCGGCGGTCGGCCTCGCGGCCGTGCTCGCGTCGGCGGGACCCCTCGTGCGGGCACGTCTCGCGACCCGGGCGCGCGGACGGCCGCGAGCAGCCGCGGCCTAGGCTCGCAGGCAGACGGACGACAGGCACCGTGCGGACGACGCCGCACGCCGCGGGAGGGACGACACCGTGACCGACGACACGGCGATGCACGGCGGCCCGGCCGACCTGCCCGACGACCTCCGCGCGCTCGTGGCCGGCATCGTGCCGCTCGACGCGCAGGCCGCGCGGGAGGCGCGGGAGCGCCAGGACCGGCTGACGAAGCCGCGCGGTGCGCTCGGCGTGCTCGAGGACGTGTCGGTCCGCCTCGCGGGGATCGCGGGTGCCTGCCCGGCTCCCGTGCCCGGCCGGCCGGTCGTCGCCGTCTTCGCGGCCGACCACGGCGTCCACGCCCAGGGCGTGAGCCCGTGGCCGCAGGAGGTCACGGCCCAGATGGTCGCGACCTTCGTCGCCGGGGGAGCGGCCGTCAACGTGCTCGCCCGACAGTGCGGGGCGCACGTCGTCGTCGTCGACGTCGGGGTCGCCGCGGAGCTCCCGCCGTCGCCGGTCCTGCTGCGCCGCAAGGTCGCCCGCGGCACGCGCGACCTGTGCACGGGGCCGGCGACGACCCGCGAGGAGACCGTGCAGGCGCTGCGGGTCGGTGCCGACGTGGCCCGGTCCCTCGTCGCCGACGGCCACGACGTCCTGCTCACCGGGGACATGGGCATCGCGAACACGACGGCCTCGGCGGCCCTCGTCGCCGCCTTCACCGGCCGCCCCGCCGTCGAGGTCACCGGCCGCGGCACCGGCGTCGACGACGCCACCCTCGCCCTCAAGGTCCGCGTCGTCGAGCGGGCCCTCGCCCTGCACCGGCCCGACCCCGCCGACCCGGTCGGGGTGCTCGCCGCCGTCGGCGGACTCGAGCACGCGGCGATCGCCGGCTTCGTGCTCGGCGCCGCGCACGCGCGGGTGCCCGTCGTCCTCGACGGGGCGATCGCCGGCGCCGCCGCCCTCGCCGCCGTCGCGCTCGCCCCGGCCGCCGTGGACGCCTGCCTCGCCGGCCACCGGTCGGTCGAGCCGGGCCACTCCGCCGCGCTGGAGCACCTCGGCCTGCGGCCGCTGGTCGACCTCGACCTGCGGCTCGGGGAGGGCACCGGCGCGGTGCTCGCCCTGCCGCTCGTCCAGGCCGCGGCCCGGGTGCTCGCCGAGATGGCGACGTTCGACAGCGCGGGGGTGGTCGACAAGACCGCCGCCGCCCCCGGTCCGGCCGGCGACGGGACCGGGACGTCGTGAGCGGCCACGACGCCTACCTCGTCGGCCTGCGCCTCGCGGGCCGGCGGGTCGTGGTCGTCGGCGGGGGCAGCGTCGCCCAGCGCCGGCTGCCCGGCCTGCTGTCGGCCGGCGCGGACGTCGTCCTCGTCGCCCCCGCCGTCACCGCGACGATCGAGCCGTTCGTCGCCGACGGCGCCGTGACCTGGGTGCGCCGCGGCTACGCGCGGGGGGACCTCGACGGCGCCTGGTACGCCCTGGCCCTCACCGACGACCCCGGCGTCAACGCCGCGGTGCTCGCGGAGGCGGACGAGCGGCGCGTGTTCTGCGTGCGGGCGGACGACGCGACGTCCGGCACCGCCGTCACCCCGGCCACGGGACGCCAGGGCGCCGTGAGCGTCGCGGTCCTCGGGGGCGGTGACCCGAGGCGGGCCGTGTCGGTGCGCGACGGCGTCGTCGAGGCCCTGCGCGAGGGTCGCCTGGACGACCTGCCGCGCCGCGGAGCAGGTGCCCCCGGCGCGGTCCCGGGCGTCGCCGTCGTCGGCGGCGGCCCGGGCGACCCCGACCTCGTCACCGTGCGCGGGAGACGGCTGCTCGCGCACGCCGACGTCGTCGTCGTCGACCGGCTCGCCCCGCAGAGCCTGCTCGCCGAGCTCGCGCCGCACGTCGAGGTCGTCGACGCCGCGAAGCTGCCGCGCGGGCGCTCCATGGCGCAGGAGCAGATCAACGAGATCCTCGTCGACCGGGCGAGGGCGGGCAAGGCGGTCGTCCGGCTCAAGGGCGGGGACCCGTTCGTCTTCGGCCGCGGCTCGGAGGAGGTGGCGGCGTGCGTCGCCGCGGGCGTCCCCGTCACGGTCGTGCCGGGCGTGACGAGCGCGATCGCCGTGCCCGGACTGGCCGGGATCCCGCTGACCCACCGCGGCGTCGCGCACGAGGCCGTCGTCGTCTCCGGCCACCTCGCCCCGGACGACCCCGCGAGCCTCGTCGACTGGTCGGCCCTCGCCCGGCTGCGCGGCACCCTCGTCCTGCTCATGGCCGTCGACCGGCTGCCGCAGATCGCCGAGGTGCTGCGGCGCGACGGCCGCCGCGACGACACCCCGGTCGGCATCGTCATGGACGGCTCGCTGCCGACCGAGCGGGTCGTCGTCGCGACGCTCGCCGACGTCGCCGACGTCGCCGCCCGCGAGCAGGTGCGCCCGCCCGCGATCGTCGTCGTCGGCGACGTCGTCGCCGTCCGGCCGACCCAGCTGCCCGGCCGGGCGCCGGTCAGCCCCTGAGCCAGGCCGCGGCGTCCGCGGGCAGCCGGCCGCCCTCCAGCGGCAGGCTCGTGAGGACGACGTCGCCCTCGGGCAGGTCCACCGCGTCCGCCGAGAGGTTGACGACGACCGTCACCGCGCCCCGGCGGAAGGCCAGGACGTCGTCGGCGAGGTCGAGCCACTCCAGCGGGCCGCCGTGCAGGTCCGGCTCCGCGCGCCGGGCGGCGAGCGCCGACCGGTAGAGCTCGAGCATCGAGCCGGCGTCGCCCTCCTGGACGGACGCCGCGAGGCCGGCCCACGACGCCGGCTGCGGCAGCCACGCCCCGCCCGTGCCGAAGCCGAGCGAGGGACCGTCCGGCGTCCACGGCAGCGGCACCCGGCAGCCGTCGCGGCCGCGCTCGGTGCGTCCGGACCGCTCCCAGACCGGGTCCTGGAGCAGCTCCTCGGGCAGGTCCTCGACCTCCGGCAGGCCGAGCTCCTCGCCCTGGTAGAGGTAGACGGCGCCGGGCAGCGCGAGCAGCAGCAGCACGGCGGCCCGGGCCCGGCGGGTGCCGAGCTCGACGTCGGTGACGCCGTTGCGGTCCCCGTGCAGCGGGTCGGCGCTCCGCTGCGACTGCGGCCGGCCGTAGCGGGTCAGGTGCCGGGTGATGTCGTGGTTGGACAGCGTCCACGTCACCGGCGCGCCGACGTCGGCGTGCGCGGCGAGCGCCGCGGTGACGGCGGCCCGCAGCTCGCCGGCTCCCCAGGCGGACCGGACGAAGGAGAAGTCGAACGCGCTGTGCAGCTCGTCGGGGCGCAGGTACGCCGCGAGGCGCTGCGGCGTCGCGACCCACGCCTCGGCGACGAACATCCGCGGCGGGTCGTAGGAGTCGGCGACCTCGCGCCACTCGCGGTAGACGTCGTGCACGCCGGGCAGGTCCCAGTGCGGGTGGTCCTCCCGGTCGGGCGCGCCGAGGATCGCCTCGTGGTCCTCGCCGAGGTCGGGCAGCGCCGGGTCCTTGACGAGGCCGTGGGCGACGTCGATCCGGAAGCCGTCGGCGCCGCGGTCGAACCAGAAGCGGAGGATGTCGCGGAACTCGGCGCGCACCTCGGGGTCGGACCACTCGAGGTCGGGCTGCTCGGGGGCGAACAGGTGCAGGTACCACTCGCCGGGCGACCCGTCCGCCTCGGTGACCCTTGTCCATGCGGGTCCGCCGAAGACCGAGCGCCAGTCGTTCGGCGGCAGCGAGCCGTCCGCGCCGCGGCCGGGCCGGAAGACGTACCGGGCCCGCTCGGGCGAGCCCGGGCCCGCCGCGAGCGCGGCGACGAACCAGGCGTGCCGGTCGCTCGTGTGGTTGGGGACGATGTCGAGGATCACCTTGAGACCGTGCGCGTGCGCCTCGTCGACGAGCGCCTGGCCCTCGTCGAGGGTGCCGAACATCGGCTCGACGTCGCGGTAGTCGGCCACGTCGTACCCGCCGTCGGCCTGCGGCGAGGGGTACCAGGGGTTGATCCAGATGGCGTCGACGCCGAGCGCGGCGAGGTACGGCAGCCGCGAGCGGATGCCCGCGACGTCACCGAGACCGTCGCCGTTCCCGTCGGCGAAGGAGCGGATGTAGAGCTGGTAGGTGACGGCGCTGCGCCACCAGTCGGCAGGGGAGGAGAAGGGCACCGGACGACGATAACGAAGTCGGTGCATCCGTCCGTGGCCGACGGGACGAAGAGGACGTGTCAGACCCACTTCCGAGGAAGGCACGCCATGACCTCCATCCGTCGTACGACCGCCGTCGCACTCGGGGCCGCTGCGGCCCTCGCCGCCTCCGCCGCGCTCGCGCCGTCGGCCTCCGCCACGACGACGGGCACCACCTCGCTCGCCGAGGTGCTGCTCGCGGACACGTCCGGCTTCGACACCAAGTCCAAGGACTTCGACATCCTCACCAAGGCCGTGCTGACCGTCCTCGAGGCGAAGCCGGACTCCCCGGTCAAGGTGCTCACCGACGGCAGCACCCCGGTGACGGCGTTCATCCCCAACGACCAGGCGTTCCGCGCGCTCGTGACGTCGCTGACCGGCGACACGGTCTGGGGCGAGAGGAAGGTCTTCCAGGCGGTGGCGAGCCTCGGCGTCGACACGGTCGAGACGGTGCTGCTCTACCACGTCGTCCCGGGCGCGACGATCGACTCGACCGCCGCCCTCGCCTCCGACGGCGCCTCGCTGACGACCGCCCAGGGCGGCACGGTCGGCGTCTCGGTCTCCGGCTCGACGATCCGCCTGCTCGACAAGGACACGAACGCGGCGAACGCGCGCGTCATCGTCCCCGACGTCAACGCCGGCAACAAGCAGATCGCGCACGGCGTCAACCAGGTGCTCCGGCCGCTCGACCTGCCGCCGATCGAGGACCGCTTCTGAGGCGTCCGCACCATCCCGGACCGACGGGCGTCCCAGCCGCGAGGCGGCGGGGGCGCCCGTCGATCTTTTCCCGGCGGGGTGCATCCGGGACGATCACCGGCGCGGAAGAGGGGGTGTCAGGGCCACCACCACCTGCGAAAGGGACCCTCCATGAAGCCTGTCCGCCGCCGTCTCGCCGCCGTCGCCGGCGCAGCCGGTCTCGCCCTCGTCGCCTCCGCGTCCGTCGCCCCGTCCGCCTCCGCGACGATCCACAAGCCCCTCGGCACGAAGAGCCTCGCCTCCGTCCTGCTCGCCGACACCTCCGGCTTCGACACCAAGGGCCGCGACTTCGACGTCCTCAAGGCCGCCGTCCTCGCCGTCCTCGAGGCCAAGCCGAACTCGCCGGTCAAGGTGCTCACCGACGGCAACGTCGCCCTCACCGCCTTCCTGCCGACGGACAACGCCTTCGCCCACCTCGTGAAGTCCCTCACCGGTGCGGCCCCGAAGAGCGAGCAGGCGTCGTTCCAGGCCGTCGCGGGCCTCGGCATCGACACCGTCGAGACCGTGCTGCTCTACCACGTCGTGCCCGGCAAGACGATCACGGCCAAGCAGGCCGCGTTCGCCGACGGGGTCAAGCTGACGACGGCCCAGGGCGGCACCGTCACGGTCGACGTCTCGTGGAAGTGGTTCCACCCGACGATCGCCCTCAAGGACAAGGACCCGAACTTCGCGAACGCGATCGTCGCGATCCCCGACATCAACAAGGGCAACAAGCAGATCGCGCACGGCGTGACGCAGGTGCTGCGCCCGCTCGACCTGCCCCCGACCTACGTGCCGGACCCGCACCCGCACCACTGACGGCGGGACCCCCACGCGGCGGCCCGTCCGACGATCACGTCGGGCGGGCCGTCGTCACGCCGATAGGCTGGGGCCCATGGCGGAGTTCATCTACACCATGACCAAGGCGCGCAAGGCGCTCGGTGACAAGGTCATCCTCGACGACGTCTCGATGTCGTTCTTCCCGTCCGCCAAGATCGGCATGGTCGGTCCGAACGGTGCGGGGAAGTCGACCATCCTCAAGATCATGGCCGGCCTCGACCAGCCGTCGAACGGCGAGGCGCGCCTGTCGCCCGGCTACACCGTCGGCATCCTGCAGCAGGAGCCCCCGCTCAACGAGGAGAAGACGGTCCTCGGCAACGTCGAGGAGGGCCTCGGCGAGATCAAGGTCAAGCTCGACCGGTACAACGAGATCGCCGAGAAGATGGCCGTCGACTACTCCGACGAGCTCATGGAGGAGATGGGCCGGCTCCAGGAGGAGATCGACCACGCCGACGCCTGGGACCTCGACGCCCAGCTCGAGCAGGCGATGGACGCCCTGCGCTGCCCGCCGCCGGACGCCGACGTCACCGTCCTGTCCGGTGGTGAGCGCCGCCGCGTCGCGCTGTGCAAGCTGCTGCTGAGCAAGCCCGACCTGCT
>JBQGCR010000933.1:0-2376 GCA_052038585.1 Kineosporiaceae bacterium | reverse complement strand
CGTCGCGCACGTCCGCGCCGTGGACCTGCACGCCGACGGCGCGCGCCGCGACCGCGCAGCCGTCGAGCAGCGCCGCGGACACCGCCGCGCGCTCGGCCGTCAGGGCGTCGAGCGGCCGCGCCGCGACGGCGTCGCGCAGGGCGAGCTGGGCGGCGGTCCGGACGACGTCGAACGGGTCCTGGGCGACCGTGGCGAACGCCGCCGGGTCGGCGACCGAGACGTCGAGCACCACGCTGACCCGCACGCCCGGGACGTCGGCCGCCGCGAGCTCCTGGCCGGCGACGACGAGCAGCCGGCGCCGGACGTCGACCGTCGTCACCCGGGTCCGGCGCCGCGCGACGGCGAGCCGCGGCCCGGGGACCGGGTGCCGGCCCGGGCCGAGGACGGACACGACGACGCCGTCGCGCCGCACGACCGCCGCGAAGCCCTGCTCGACCGTGACCCGTGCCATGCCTGCCGCCTCCTCGTCCGCACGTCGCCCACCGCACGCCGGACGTGCCCGGGGTCCGGACCTCCCGGTGGGGGACGGCGCAGCTCGCCGCCCCGCTGACCGGTCGGACCACCGGCACCAGGCACGGCTCGGCCCCCGGGCACGCCGCTGGGGGGAGTCGAACCCCGCGCTGTGCAGGCGCATTCCTGTGATGGCTGTCCCGGATCACCGCGGGACGCGACCGGACGACCGCCGGCGCGCCGCTCCCCGGCACCCGAGAAGCGTTGCAGCCCAGGCCCGTCCGTGTCGACGCGTTATCCGCCGGCCCCCGGTCGTGGAGGTCGTGCACGGGCCAGGACGTCGCCGTGGCCGGGCGACCCGCGCGTCAGGAGGTCTGGACGAGGGCCCACCCCACGGCGACCCGCCGCTCGGTGACCCGCCGGAACGGCACGCTGTCCATCCGGACCAGGCCGCGACGGGGCACCCGCACGACCATCGTCGTCGACCCGCCGCCGTCGAGCGCGACGGCCTCGGTCGCCCCGAGCCGGCGGGCCACCTCGGCGATCTGGTGGTGCGACACCCCGACGTACATCGTCACGTCGTCGTACCCGTTGGTGCCGGAGGCCGTGATCAGCCAGACGTGGTCGCGGCGGGCGTTCCACGCGAGCACCGTCCGCGGCCGGCGCATCTCCTCGGCGCACGAGACGGTCGTGCGCCCGCCCTCGACGATCGGCCGGCCGGAACCGGAGGCGTCCCACATCTGCTGACCGGACCGGTCGAGCGCCGTGGCGTTCCAGGCCAGCGACCGGCCCGCGGGCAGGGCCGCCAGGGCCCGCGCCGCCGCGCCCGCGGCGCTGACGACGAGGACGCGGCGGGGGTCGGCGTGCGCGAGGTCGACCGAGACCCGGCTGCCCCCGGCGACGATGCGGCCGTCGACGACGAGCACCTCGTGGCCGCTGCGGGGCCGCGCGACCGCACCGGACAGCGCCGGCGTCCAGACCGCGACGCTGCCGTTCGCCGGGGCGGCGTTGACGGCGGTCAGCGGCAGGGCCGTCGCCGTGCGCGGGCCGGCCCCGTCCGGGTCGGCCGAGACCACCCGGCCGCCGACCCGCAGGAACCCGGTGGCCGGTCGGCCCCACCGGTCGACCCCGACGAAGCGGTGCTCGCCGGGGCGGGCGTAGAGGACCGAGCCGCCGCGCACCTGCGGCCCCTCGGTGAGGGCCCGGGTCTCGGTCTCCATCTCGAAGTAGTCGCTGTTGACGCCGACGACCGCGTGCGGGCTGGTCCGGGCGAGGAGGTCGCTGGTCGGGGCCACCGTGCCGAGCGTGGGCCGGGTCATCACGGCCAGCCGCGAGCGGCGCAGGTCGCCCTCGGCCACGAGGATGCGCGTCCACCCGGTGGCGGCGCGGCTCTGGTAGGCGTTGACGAAGGTGCCGTCCGAGGGGCGCAGGCCGGTCGGCCGGGCCACGGCGGCGTCGGGCAGGGCCCAGCAGCCCGCCGCGGCGGCCTCGGGCGCCCCCGCACCGGGCACCAGGGTGGCCGCCAGGCCCAGGGCGGCGGCGGTGGCGACGGTCCGGCGCGCCGCGCGCGCCAGGGAGGTGCAGGGTCGTGCTCGGTCCATGGTGGCGTCCCCGTCTCGCGGTCGTTCGTCACCTGGCCTGTCGGCAGGCCCCGCGAGGACCTCAGGAGAACGAGGACCTCAGGAGAACCGTGGGGGAAGGCCGGGGGTCACACCGGGTCAGGCACGTCGAGCGCCGTCGCGGGGTCGGGCGCGCAGCGCGACGAGGACGCCGAGGGCGGCGACCGCGGCGGAGCCGGCCCACAGCACGCTGAAGGCCCCGGCGCCGCCGTCGGCGTGGAGCCGGGCGAAGACGGCTCCCGTGACGCCGAGGGCGAGCACCGCACCGAGGGCGTCGCAGACCTGCAGCCCCGAGGAGTTGCGGCCC
>JBQGCR010000932.1:0-13956 GCA_052038585.1 Kineosporiaceae bacterium | reverse complement strand
GCCGGTCGCGGTGCGGGCGAGCGCGACGGTGCCGGTCACCGGCGGGAGCGCCCCGGACCCGTCGGCGCCCCGCGCGGTGATCGTCCACCGGTAGCGGCCCTGCGGGGCCGGCGCGCCGGCGTCCGTCGTGCCGTCCCACCCCGCGTCGCGCAGCGAGGCGTCCGGAGCGGTGCCGGCGACCCGGCGGACGACGGTGCCCGCGGCGTCGGTGAGGGTGAGGACGACGCCGGTCAGGGGCTTGGTCGCGTCGAGCTGCGGCGCCCACGTGTCCCGAAGCCCGTCGCCGTTCGGCGAGAAGCCGGGTGCGGCGAGGACGCCGAGGCTCTTCGGCGCGGCAGGCGGCACGACGTCGCGGACGTGCAGCGCGCCGTCGGGGGCGAGCCAGACGACGGCGGAGCCGTCCGCGTCGAGGAGCGTGCCCGTCCCGGCGGTCACCGGCGGTGCCGCGGGACCGTCGAGGTCGGTGACGACGACGGACGACGTCGCGGGGTCGGTCCAGGCGACGAAGCCGTCGCCGACCCGGACCCGGCCGCGCGGGCCAGGACCGCTGCCGAGCGCCCGGTCCGTGCCGGTGACAAGGTCGTGCGCCCGCCACTGACCCGTCGTCGGCTCGCCGGACCAGTAGACGGCCTGCCGGGCGCCCGTGCGGAACGTCGTGGCGCAGGTGGCGGTGCACCCGGTCAGCGCCCCGACGGCGCGCGGGTTGGTCGCGCCGCGGGGGGCGAGGAGGTCCTCCACGCCGACCGCGCCACCGCTCGCGACGACAGTCACCACGCTGTCGGTGAGCGCCCATGCGGCCGCCGTCGGCGGGACGACACCGGGGCGCAGCGGCGTGGCGTCGGCCCACCAGGCCGTGCCGCCGGCGACGACGACCGGTCCGGAGATCGAGGACCGCCCGCCCGGGGCGAGCAGCGTTCGGCCGGTGGGCACGCCGCGGTCGCGCACCTGCGGCGGCAGCCCGGTGACGGCGAGGGACCGGCCGGCGGAGTTCGCGGCGGACGAGAGCAGCAGGGAGTCGGTGCGGCGTGCCGTCACCGCCGGCCGGGCACCCGTGACGAGCCCGTAGGCGTCGGCCAGGCCCCCTCTCCCGGTCAGCCGCTGCTCCAGCCCGGCCACGTGGAGCACGCCGTCAGCCAGGTCCGCGTCTTGGACGACGACGGGTGGGCGTGGTCCCACGAGCTCCCGCGAGAGCGTCGCCGTCGCCGGGGCGACGGACCAGACCCCCGCCGTCACGGCGTCGCCTCCCAGGGCGAGGTGCAGCCCGCCGCGGGCTGCGTACGCGGACCCGACGTCCGTCATGCCGGACGGCACGTCCACGGCTCGGGGGGCGTCGGCGCCGCCGAGGTCGACGCGCCACAGGCCGCGCCCCTGGTCCGTGACCAGCGCCGCGGTGCCGTCGGTGCCCGTGACGACCGTGTCCGCGGGAGCCGCCACGGTGCGTCCGGGACCACCGCTGCGCGGCAGGACGGTGAGCTGCGCCGCCGGGCGGTTCTTCCACACGATCGTCGTCGGGCCGAGGGCCACGGTCGCCAGGTCCGTCCCCGTGGCCACCGTCCGGAGCACGTCCGTGGTGGCGTCGAGGTAGGCGAGGTCCTCGCTGCGGCCGCGGGTCAGCCGGACGACGACGCCCGCGTCGTCGCCGAAGCCGCCCGTGAGCGCGGAGCTCAGGCCGGTGGCCAGCTCGACGTCACCGCCGCCGCCGTGCAGGACGAGTCGTCCGGTGCCCGCGACGAAGCCGACCCACCCGTGCCTCACGACGGCGACGACGGTCTCCGACGTCGTCAGCCTCGTCGTCGCCCGGCTCACGAGGTCGTAGCTGCGCAGCACCCGGCCCGTCCCGGACGCCGGGTTCTCGCTCCACCACACGGTCGAGCCACGCAGACCGTGGGAGAAGAGGCCCAGCCCGACCTGGACCCCCGTCGGAGCGAGTGCGGCGGTCCCTGCGGAGGCCCACAGCTCGGTCGTGCTCCCGACGGCGGCCGGGGTGAGGGCCACCCCCGCGTCGCCGGCGCCGAGGACGGCGAGCCGCCCGCTCCAGTCGCTGAGCCGGGGCGGCAGCACGAGCTCGGGCCCGAGCACGGGGGCGGCCGCCTCGGCGGGCCCGGTGGGCAGGAGGGCGGCCGCGGCGAGGACCGCCCCGACCACGGCGGTGGTGACGAGCCTGCGCACGAGAGGTCCCCCGATCGACGTCCGCCCGCCGGACCGGCGGGGCCCGGGGAGGCTAGCCGATCAGGCGGGCGGACGGGGAGGACTTCGGGCCGAGGTCAGCCGGTCGTCGGACGGAACCGGCGCAGCCGCAGGGAGTTCGTCACGACGAACACGGACGAGAAGGCCATCGCCGCCCCCGCGACGAGCGGGTTGAGCAGGCCGGCCGCCGCGAGCGGGATCGCCGCGACGTTGTAGGCGAACGCCCAGAAGAGGTTGCCCTTGATCGTCGCGAGGGTCCTTCGGGACAGGCGGATCGCGTCGACGGCGGCGAAGAGGTCGGACCGCACGAGCGTGAGGTCGCTCGCCTCGATGGCGACGTCGGTGCCGGTGCCCATGGCCAGGCCGAGGTCGGCCCGGGCGAGCGCCGCGGCGTCGTTCACGCCGTCGCCGACCATCGCGACGCGCGCGCCGTCGGCCTGGAGGCGGGCGACGACGTCGACCTTCTCCTCCGGGAGCACCTCGGCGACGACGTCGTCGATCCCGACGTCGGCCGCGACGGCCCGGGCGGCCCGGTCGTTGTCGCCGGTGAGCAGGACCGGCCGCAGGCCGAGCCCGCGCAGCGCGGCGACCGCGGCGCGCGAGGTCGGCTTGACGGTGTCGGCGACGACGAGGACGCCGCGGGCCGCGCCGTCCCAGCCGACCGCGACGGCCGTCCGGCCCGTGGCCTGCGCCGCGTCGAGCGCGGCCTGCAGGTCGGCGGGCAGGTGGATCGCCCACTGCCGGAGCCACGCCGGGCGGCCGACGACGACGGCGTGGCCGTCGACGACGCCCTCGACGCCGAGCCCCTGGGTGGACCGGAAGCCCTCCACCGCAGGCAGGTCGGCGCCGGCGCCCGCCACGACCGCGGCGGCCACCGGGTGCTCGCTCGCCGCCTCGACGGCGGCGGCCAGGCGCAGGACGTCCTCCCGGCGCTCGCCAACGGCGGGCACGACGTCGACGAGCCGCATCCGGCCCTCGGTCACCGTGCCGGTCTTGTCGAGCACGACGACCTGCGCGCTGCGGGTCTGCTCGAGCACCTCGGGGCCCTTGATGAGCACGCCGACCTGCGCGCCGCGGCCCGTGCCGACGAGCAGCGCGGTCGGCGTCGCGAGCCCCAGGGCGCACGGGCAGGCGATGATGAGGACGGCGACGGCCGCCGTGAAGGCGCGCTCGACGTCGCCGGTGAGGACGAGCCAGCCGACGAGCGTCGCGAGCGCGATGACGAGGGCGACCGGCACGAACACCGCGGACACCCGGTCGGCGAGCCGCTGCACCGGTGCCTTGCCCGCCTGCGCGGCGGTGACGAGCCGGCCGATCTGGGCCAGCCGCGTGTCGGCGCCGACCCGGGTCGCGCGCAGCAGGAGCCGGCCGGAGGTGTTGACGGTGGCGCCGGTGACGGCGTCGCCGGGGGCGACCTCGACGGGCACGCTCTCACCGGTGAGCAGGGACTCGTCGAGCGCGGAGCGGCCCTCGACGACGACGGCGTCGGTGGCGACCTTCTCGCCGGGGCGGACGACGAACAGGTCGCCGACGGCGAGCCGGTCGACGGGCACCCGCTCCTCGCGGCGCCCGCCGTCCGCGCCCTCGACGACCCGCAGGACGTCCTTGGCGCCGAGGTCGAGCAGGGCGCGCAGCGCCGCGCCGGAGCGCCGCTTGGCGCGGGCCTCGGCGTAGCGGCCGGCGAGCAGGAACGTCGTGACGACGGCGGCGATCTCGAGGTAGACCTCCGCGCCCATGCCCGCCATGCCGCGCATCGGGTCGTCCTGCCACGGCCAGACGAAGTCCATCGTCCAGCCGGTCGTCCCGCTCGGGGTGAGCAGGAGGGCGTAGAGCGACCACAGGTACGCCGCGGTGACGCCGAGGCTGACGAGCGTGTCCATCGTCGTCGCGCCGTGCCTGGCGTTGACGAGCGCCGCCCGGTGGAAGGGCCAGGCGCCCCAGACGACGACGGGCGAGGCGAGGGTGAGCGAGACCCACTGCCAGTTGTCGAACTGCAGCGCGGGGACCATCGCCAGGAGCAGCACCGGCAGGGAGAGGACGGCGGAGACGAGCAGCCGCTGCCGCAGGTCCGCGGTGTGCACGTCGTGCTCGTCCGGCTGCGGGTCCGACTGCGGCGCAACGGGTTGCGGCACCCGGGCGGTGTAGCCGGTGCGCTCGACGGTCGCGACGAGGTCGTCCGGCGTCACGTCCCCGGTGACGACGACGCGCGCGGACTCGGTCGCGTAGTTGACCGTCGCCGCGACGCCGTCCATCCGGTTGAGCTTCTTCTCGATCCGCGCGGCGCAGGAGGCGCACGTCATGCCGCCGATCTCGAGCTCGACCTCGCGGCCGGACCCGGCCGCGTCCGCGACGCGGGCGGCCTCAGTCGTCGACGACGGCATAGCCGGCCTCGTCCACGGCGGCCGCGACGGCGGTGTCGTCCAGCGGCGCTGCGCTCGTGACGGTCACCGTCGAGGTGCCGCCGGCGACGAGCGCGACGTCGACCGTCTCCACGCCGTCGAGGGCGGTGAGCTCCTCGGTCACCGCGCCGACGCAGTGCCCGCAGGTCATGCCCGAGACGTGGATCGTGGTCGTGGTCATGGTGGTTCTCCTCGCGTGGTGGGTCTGGTTCAGGAGCGGACGAGCCGGGCGATGGCGTCGGCGGCCTCGCGGACCTTGGCCGCCGCCTCGTCGTCGCCCTGGCGGGCGGCGTCGACGACGCAGTGGCCGACGTGGTCCTCGAGCAGCCCGAGGCTCACGGCCTGGAGGGCCTTGGTGACGGCGGCGACCTGGGTGAGGACGTCGATGCAGTAGGTGTCCTCCTCGACCATCCGCTGGAGGCCGCGCACCTGCCCCTCGACGCGGCGCAGCCGCTTGAGGTAGTCGTCCTTCGTCCCCGAGTACCCGGCCACCCGGACCTCCCCTGCCTCCGTCGCCTGCCGCGGCCTGTCCCCGGCGTCAGCAACGATACCCCCGCAGGGTATTCCCACCCGGCCGAAGGTCCCTCGCGGAGAGGGGTCAGCGGGACCAGACGACGTGCGGTCCGACGGCCTGGAAGCCGGCGGCGAGGGCGGCGGTGAGGTCGTCGCCGTGCTCGTGGTCGACGACCGGGCGGCCCGGGAGGACGGCGTGGACGACGCGGACGACGTCGTCCCAGTCGGCGTCGGCGTCGGCCCACACGTTCGACAGGGCCGCCACCGCGGCGCAGGACTGGACGACCGCGCCGCCGACGAGGCGGTCGTCGTCATGGTGCGCGAGCACCGTGACGTCGGGACGGTCGAGGACGGCCGGCACCAGCACCTCCCGGGTCCCGTGCCGCGCCGTCCAGCGCGCGAGGGCGTCGACGTCCCGGACCACCGACCACCCGTCCGGCAGCACCGGCGGCCCGTCGAGCGGCTCCCGGAACAGCCACCGCGCCTCGAAGAGCACCTCGAACCCGGGGGGACGCAGCGTCCCGAACGAGTCGGCGATGCTGCACCGCTCGACGCCGGCGACGGCCGCGACGGCTGCCTCGGAGGTCGCCCACGGCTCGACCGTCTTGGCGGCCGAGTGGAACGGCGGCACCGCCCCCAGCGCCCGCCACACGCCGTCCGCCGTCGCGTGCCCGACCCCGTGGACCGCGCAGACCATCTCGTACCAGGCGAGGCTCGCGTCGACGGCGGCGCGCAGCCGTCGCGGCTCGGTCCCGGTCACCGGACCGTCAGGCCGCCTCGGCGATCGTCTCGGCGACCTTCCCGACCGGCCCGGTGAGCAGGTCCTCGAGCGGGACCGAGGCGAGCGCGGCGACCGGGAAGGCGGGCAGCGTCTCGGTGACGGCCGCGACGACCTCGTCGTGGCGGTGCCGGAACGCGCGCAGCGCCTTGAACGCCGTCTCGCCGTCGACCGCCGCGGCGAGCTCGACGTGCAGGAGCAGGAGCCCCGCCGTGCGACCCTCGACGACCTCGGGGACGAAGACGACGAGCCGGCCGTCCTTGAGCCCGCGCGTCATGAGGACCTGCTGCTCGGACGCGACGAGCTTCTTCGTGCCGCGCAGCGTCGGGTCGGACTCGGTGCGGCTCGCGACGCCGACCGACGAGCCGGTGCGCTCGACGACGGCGAGGGTCCGCTCGGCGACGCGGTAGCGCGTCGTGCCGAGCACGGTGACGACGTCGGACAGCGCGTTGAGCGAGGTCTGCACCGCGAAGGGCAGCCGGTTGCGGTCGACGCCGGAGCCGAGCACGGACTCCAGCAGCGGCGAGACCGGCAGGTCCACCCCGGAGCGGGACGTGCCCACGGTGACGGTCTTCGCCTGGTGCTTGATCGTGTCGATCGGCCGGCCGAGCTCCTCGACGGCCAGCTCGCACAGCTCCTGGAGCGCGTCGAGCACGACCTGCGGGTCGAGGTCGGCCCCCGCGAGGTCCGCGGACGCCGACGCCGGCACGCGGCCCTCGACGACGCCGCACAGCACGTAGAGCCGGCCGAGCAGCGACGCCGGGAGGACGCCGTCGTACCCGCCGCCCATCATCCGGTGCAGCGCCGGGGTGACGTGCCGGACGGCGTCCGCGCCGCGGTCGGCGGCCTTCGCCGTCGACCCGTCGGCGCCGCCGAGGATCTCGACCGCCTCGCGCAGCGGCTGCGCGAGCTCGTCGATCGCCAGGGCGGTCTCGTAGGACAGCAGGTGCCCGGCGACGGTGCCGACGAGCCAGGCGAGCAGCGGGTGGGTGACCGGCACGCGGACGACGGCCTCGGCCGCCGTGTAGTGGTCGTGGCCCTCCTCGGCGATGACGACGGTCGGGTTGCGGTGCGAGGCCCAGATCGCCACCTCCTTGGCGGCGTCCTCGGCGACGGCGTCGCGAAGACCCCCGGCGCACAGGATGATCGCGGACTCCGCGGACAGGTCGATGTGCTTCTTGTCCTCGGTGAAGTCGACCGCCACCGCGCGGTAGCACAGCTCGGACAGCTTGATCCGGGTCTCCAGCGCGGAGACGTGGTTGAGCCCGGAGCCGGCGATCGACCAGTAGCGGCGTGAGACGAGAAGGGCTGCGCCGGAACGGTAGTCGGCCCGGTCGGCGTCGAGCACCTGCTGCACGTGGCCGGGCAGCGCGTCGAGCGCCTCGAGCACAGGCTGCACCTGCGCGAGCCGCTGCGGGGTCTGCGCGCCGAGCGAGACGGCGATGAGCATCCCCGCGACGATCTGGCTGTAGAAGGCCTTCGTCGAGGCGACGGCCATCTCGACGTCACGGCCGTCGGCGGTGTAGACGACGCCGTCGGCGACGAGCGCGAGGTCGCTGTCGCGCCGGTTGACGATCGCGATGACCCGGGCGCCGCGCTCCTGCGCGAGCCGGACGGCACGGTTGGTGTCCGTCGTCGTCCCGGACTGGCTGATCGCGACGAGGCACGTGTCGCTCATGTCGTCGACGAGGTGCCAGGCGCTCAGCTCGGTCGCGGGCATCGCGAGGACGGACCGCCCGGGCTCGAGCCCCGCCCAGAACTGCGCGACGCCGCGGCCGGCGACGGACGCCGTCCCCTGCCCGACGACGAGCACCCGGCGGACCCGCCCCGAGGCGAAGTCGTCCCGGACCGCCTGCGGGACGCTGTGCTCGCCGAGCCGGACGACGCGCGAGCCGTCGTCCTGGGTGAGCAGGCGCCCGCGCAGGGTCTTGCGCATCGAGCCGGGCGCGTCGGCCAGCTCCTTCTCCAGGTAGTGCTCGAAGTCGCCCCGGGCGATGTCCCGGCTGCGGACGCCGGCGACGCGGTAGTCGCCGTCCGCGACCGGCTCGCTCGGGCGCGACCCGACCCGGCGGACGGCGTCCCCGTGCCGCGGGACGAGCGTCACGGACGCGTCGGAGTCCGAGGCGCCGCCGTCGAGCCGGACGAACCTCTCGGTGAGGTGCACCAGGCCGTAGACCTCGCTCGCGACGATCCAGCGGTCGGCGGTGTGGCCGAGGAACAGCGACTGGCCCGAGCCGCGGACGGCGCAGAGCAGCTCGTCGGAGGACTCGCTCATCGCGACGATGGCGAACGAGCCGCGCAGCTCGCGGGCGGTCAGGGCCGCGGCGTCCGGGAACCCGTGGTCGGCCAGCGCCTTGCGCAGCGCGACGGGGATGACCTTGGCGTCCGTCGTGATCTCGCCGTCCGCCGGGATGCCGAGCTCGGGCTTGAGCACCTCGTGGTTGTCGACGTCGCCGTTGAGCGCCGCGATCGCGTAGCAGTCGCAGTCGCGCTCGGCGAGGCGGCTGTCGACCGGGTGCGCGTTCGGCTCGTTGATCCGGCCGATGCTCGCCCAGCGCGTGTGCGCGAGGACCATCGCCTCGGCCTCCGGCAGCGCGAGGACCTGCTTGAGCAGGGCGTCGGTGCGGATCTCCTCGCGCAGCGCGGCGGTGTTGTCGCCGAGGCTGCCGACGAGCTTGGCGACCTTGTAGAAGAAGACGAGCCCGGCCTGCGAGGCGACGACGGCCCGGTTGCGGGCGGCGGCCTCGTCGAGCCGGGCGCCCGGCACGGCGCCGCTGACCTGCTCCCGGACCTCCTCGGGCAGCCGGACCCAGACGGCGATGCCGGCCGAGTCGCGGCCGCGGACCTCGAGCCGGTCGAGGCTGGCCAGCGCGAGGTCGATCGAGGCGTAGTTGCCGAGCGTGACGGCGCTCTCCGCGGCCGCCTTGCCGTCGAGGAGCTCGTCGACGCGGGCGGCCAGGCCCAGCCGGTCGACCTGGAGGGCCCACGCGGCGTCCCGGGCGCGGACGAGCGCGGCCTGCCGGGCCTCGAGCTCGATGTCGCCGAGGGTCGGCGTGAGCCCGGTGAGCTCGGCGTCGGCCTTCTCCAGCCACGTCGTCGCCCGGGCGGCGAGGTCGACGACGTCGGCGCGGGCCGCGGCGTCGCGCAGCAGCGCCGCCGTCGAGGCGACCGTCGTCAGCGCGGACGCGGCCGCCTCGAGCGCGTCGGCGAGGGCGCCGGCGTCCGCCGTCGAGCGGGCTCCGTCGAGGGCGACCGCGAGGGACCGGGCCGTCGTCGCCGGGTCGGGGACGGTCTCCGGGACCGCGCCCCGAGGGACCACCGCAACCACACCGCACACGTCCGGGCCTCCGCTCCTCGACAGGTCTCCCGACGACGATACGGCCCGGCATGGTCGGGCTCGTCCCGCGAGCACCCGGTCGGCGGTCGGCGGGTCGTGACGTCCGGCACGCCCGGGGGAGGCCGGCGTCGGCGAGCGGGGGTCAGGCCTCCACGAGCGAGGCGGGGACGTCGCCGGCCTCGCGGGCGGCGCGCCGGGCGCGCAGGAGGGCCCAGAGCTCCTCGAGGTTCGTGCCGATCTCGGCGAGCCGCTCGGTGTCGGCGTCCGTCGAGGCCGCTGCGGCGGCCCGCAGGCGCCGCTCCTCGGCGGCGAGGGCCTGGATGCAGTCGAGGATCGCGCGGTCCTCGAGGGCGTCCGCGTTCTCGATGCGGGTGATCTCGACCATGGTCCTCGACCTCCGAAGCCTGACGGCGGGGCCGGCGGGGTGCCGAGCCGTCTCTGGTTTCACCGTAGGGTCGCGGACCCCGCCCTGGTCAGGCCACAGGTCCCGTCGTGATCCGGGTCACCGGCCTGTACCGGGATGTCCCGGTCTGCGGCGGGACGTCCGGTCCGGCTCGTCCGCTCGGCGGCGCTGACGACCCGGCCCCGGGGGGTCGCCGGCCCGGCTGCCGCGACGACGGCGTCGAGCCCGAGGAGGTCCTGCGCCGGGTCCGCGCCGCGCGCACCGAGGAGCTCGGCGACGCTCGCGAGGAAGGATCGGGGGTGCACCCGCCGGCCGAGGGTGACCGTCGTCCGGCGCCGTCCGTCGGCCTGCACCCGCAGCGTCCCGTCCCAGGGCGCGCCCTCCAGGGCCCGCCACACGATCCGGTGGCCGGGGGCGTCGTACCGCACCGCGACGAGCACCTCGTGCTCGCGCCGGCCCTGGCGCACGGTGAAGACGTACCGCTCGTGCCCGGTCCGGCGGACGGCGACGAGGCCGCCGAGCAGGCCCGGCCAGCTCTCGACGGCGCGCAGCGCCGTCTCGACGACGGCAGCGGGCTGGTGGACGACGGCGCTGGCCTGCACGGTCATGGGTTCTCCTCACCGGTCGCCGACCCCTGCGTCGGCGGTTCGAGGAGGTGATCGGCCCGGTGTGGCACGGGCCACATCCGTCAGCCGGGTGATCACGCGCGGCGTCCGTCCGGGTGAGCGGACGGTGCCCGGGCGCGTCAGTCCAGGTGGTCGACCAGGGCGCTCGCGACGCCCGTGTAGGTCCCCGGGGTGAGGTCGAGCAGGCGCTTCTCGGCGTCCGCGGGCAGGCCGAGGCCGGTGACGAACTCGCGCATGACGTCGGCGTCGACCCGTCGGCCGCGCGTGAGCTCCTTGAGCCGCTCGTAGGGCTGGTCGAGCCCGTGCACCCGCATGACGGACTGCACGGCCTCGCCGAGCACCTCCCACGTCGCGTCGAGGTCGCGCTCCAGGGCGGCCCGGTCGACGTCGAGCCCGGCGAGGCCCTTGCGGACGTTGTCGACCGCGAGGAGCGAGTGGCCGAACGCCGTCCCGACGTTGCGCTGCATCGAGGAGTCGGTGAGGTCGCGCTGGAGCCGGCTGGTGACGAGCGTGGACGCGAGGACGTCGAGGAGGGCGTTGCTCACCTCGAGGTTGGCCTCGGCGTTCTCGAACCGGATCGGGTTGACCTTGTGCGGCATCGTGCTCGACCCGACGGTGCCCTGGCCGCGCACCTGGGCGAAGTAGCCGAGGGAGATGTACGTCCAGACGTCGGTGGCGAGGTTGTGGAGCACCCGGTTGAAGCGGGCGACGTCGGCGTAGAGCTCGGCCTGCCAGTCGTGGCTCTCGATCTGCGTCGTCAGCGGGTTCCAGGTCAGGCCCAGGTGCTCGACGAACGCCTTGCTCACCGCCGGCCAGTCGGTGTCCGGCGCCCCGGCGACGTGGGCGCTGAACGTCCCCGTCGCGCCGTTGATCTTCCCGAGGTACTCCGCGCTCCCGACCCGGCGCAGCTGGCGGCGCAGCCGGTGGGCGAGGACGGCGAGCTCCTTGCCCAGCGTCGTCGGCGTCGCCGGCTGCCCGTGCGTGCGGGCGAGCATCGGCACGTCGCGGTGCTCCCGGGCCATGGTGGCGACGTCGTCGACGAGGGCCGTCGCCGCGGGCAGCCAGACCTGCTCGACGGCGCCCTTGACCATGAGCGCGTAGGAGAGGTTGTTGACGTCCTCGCTCGTGCAGAACAGGTGCACCGTCTCGAGGAGGTCCGCCACCGACGTCCCCTCCATGCGCTTCTTGACGAAGTACTCGACGGCCTTGACGTCGTGCAGCGTCACCTTCTCGGTGGCCGCGATCTCGGCGACGGCGTCGGGCCCGAAGGACGCCGGCACCGCGCGCAGCCGGGCGACCTCGTCGTCCGTCAGCGTCCGCAGCCCCGGCACGGCCCCGGTCGCGCAGAGGTGGATCAGCCACTCCACCTCGACGCGTACCCGCTCGCGGTTGAGCGCCGCCTCCGACAGGTGCTCCGCGAGCGGGGCGACCGTGCCGCGGTAGCGGCCGTCGAGCGGGCCCAGGGGAGCGTCGAGGAGGGGGGCGTCGAGGAGCGGCGTCTCGTTCTGCACGTGCCCCATGCTCCCACGCCGGCCGCGACGGGCCCGGCGCGCTCAGCCCGGGAACGCCTCCGCGAGCGCGGGCAAGATCTGCGCCTTGGCGGCCTCGAAGAACGGGTCCTGGTGGTCCCCGCCGATCTGCACGAGGGCGACGTCGGTGAAGCCCGCGTCGGCGAACGCCTGGAGCGCCTCGACGACCTTCTCCACCTTGTCGCCGCAGGGGATCTGCTCGGCGACGTCCTCGGGGCGGGCGAACTGGCTCGCCGCGTCGAACCCGGCCGTGCCGGGCAGCTCGGCGTTGACCTTCCAGCCCCCGGCGAACCAGCGGAACTGGTCGTGCGCCCGCTCGATCGCCGCCTTCTCGTCGGCGTCCCAGCAGATCGGGAGCTGGCCGACCTTGCGGCCCGTCGTCCCGCGCGCCTCGTCCCACATCTTTCCGAGCTCGGGCTTCGGCTCGGTCGCGATCATCACCTGGGCGCGGTCGGCGAACGTCTCGACGGACTGCTTGCCGGAGACGGCGACGCCGATCGGCACCCGGACCTCGGGCAGGTCCCAGACCTTCGCCGAGTCCACCTGGAAGTACTCGCCGTCGTAGGAGACGTAGCCGCCGTCGAAGAGCGCGCCGATGATGTCGACGGCCTCGGACAGCATCCGGTGGCGGGTGTTGACGCCCGGCCACGCCTCGGTCGCGACGTGCTCGTTGAGGTTCTCGCCGGAGCCGAGGCCGAGGGTGAACCGGTTGTCCGACAGCAGCTGGAGGGTCGCGGCCTTCTGCGCGACGACGGCCGGGTGGTACCGGAACGTCGGGCACGTCACGTAGGTCATGAGCTCGATCCGCTCGGTGACCTGGGAGACCGCGCCGAGCATCGTCCACGCGTGGCCCGCGTGGCCCTGGCTGTCCAGCCACGGGAAGTAGTGGTCGCTCGAGACGGCGAAGGGGAAGCCGACGGCCTCCGCGGCGGCGGCGTGCCGGACGATCTCGCGCGGCCCGGCCTGCTCGGTCATGAGGGTGTACCCGATACGCATGACGCTCCGGTACCCCGCGACTACGTGGGCGACACACCCTCCGGCAGCGGTGCGGGGTGCGGCGCGCGGGCCGTATCCGCGAGGACGATCCCGGCGAGGACCACGGCGCCGCCGAGCAGCTGCACGGGGGACAGCACCTCACCGAGCGCCAGCCAGGCGACGACCCCGGCGAGCGCGGGCTCGGCGGTGCCGATGAGCCCGGTGCGGGTCGCGCCGATCCGGGAGAGTCCGCCGAGCACGAGGAGGAACGGGGCGACCGAGCCGAGGACGACGATCCAGCCGACGAGCAGCCACGTCGGGACGGCCGTGCCGAGGCGTCCGTCGGTCGCGGCCGCGAGGTCGACGTCGGCGCTCAGGGCGTCGAACGGGAAGGTCCACCACGGCTGGACGAGCGCCCAGAACAGCGCCGCGAGGGTGAAGGACCACGCGGCGAGCGAGACGGGCTCGCGCTCGGCGAGGCCGCGCTCGCCGAGCAGGTAGTAGGCGGCGAGCGAGCCGGCGGCGAGCCAGGCCGCGACGAGGCCCAGGCCGTCGAGGGTCAGCCCGTCCCAGACCTGGGCGACGAGGGCGAGGCCGCTCAGGGTGAGGGCGAGGGCGGCCCAGACCCGGCTGCGCACGCTCTCGCCCCGGACGAACCGCACCCAGAGCGCGACGAGCAGCGGTGCGGTGAACTCGATGAGCAGGGAGATGCTCACCGGCATCCGGGCGATCGCGACGAAGTAGAGCCACTGCACCATGGCGAGGCCGACGACGGCGTACACCGCGAGGAACCCCAGCTCCCGCAGCCCGATCCGCCACGCCGACCGGTCCCGCAGCAGCGCGAGCGCGGCGAGGACGACGGCCGCCCCGAGGCAGCGGATCTCGACGAGGCGCAGGCTCGACAGGCCCGAGTCGACCAGGACGAGCTTGCTCACGGTCCCGTTGACGGAGAAGAGCATCGCCGCCCCGAAGACCATGGCGACGCCGGACAGTGACCGCGTCCGGTCATCCCATGACTGCACCCGCCGAGGATAGGGGGGCCTCTCCCAAGATCGCCGCGAGGGAGAGGTCCGGTACGGCTGGGCCGTGCCGGACGTCTACCTCGCGGTGATCACCGGGCGGGGGGCCGGGCGGCGCAGGCGGTGGCCGACGGCGCCGAGGGCGGCGCAGCCGACGACGGTGACGACGGCGGTCGCCGCCAGGCCGACC
>JBQGCR010000931.1:0-1886 GCA_052038585.1 Kineosporiaceae bacterium | reverse complement strand
GGCTCGCCGGACGTCGACGACCTCGGCATCGGCATCGCGGGCAGCTCCGGCCCGGCCGTGGCACCGCCGGCCGGTACGGTCACGGACCCGAACGTCCAGTCCTCGCCCGAGGTCTCCGTCGTCGACGGCCTCGTCGGCCCGGGCGTCACCGGGGTGACGATCCACGCCGGCACCTTCACCGTGCAGGCCACCGTCGCCGACGGCCGCTGGGCCGCCTGGTGGCCCGGGCCCGCGATGACCGACGAGGGCCGGCACTCGCGGCTGCTGCTCACCTACGACCTCACGCTCGCCGACGGCACGGTGCTCCGGGACGCCGAACCGGTCCTGCCCTGAGGGGCAGGACCGGTTCTGCGGCAGCGGTTCTCAGGCGTAGGTGCGAAAGCCCCGCCCGGTCTTGCGCCCGAGGTAGCCGGCCGTGACGAGCTGCTCGAGCAGCGGCGTCGGGGCGAAGCCCCGCTCGCGGAACTCCAGGTACAGCGTGCGCTGGATGGCGAGGGAGACGTCGAGGCCGACGACGTCGAGCAGCTCGAACGGCCCCATCGGGTACCCGCAGCCGGCCTTCATCGCCAGGTCGATGTCGTCGGCACCGGCGTAGTGCTCCGAGAGCATCCGCACCGCGTCGTTGAGGTAGGGGAAGAGCAGGGCGTTGACGATGAAGCCGGCCCGGTCGGCGCAGTGCACCGCGTGCTTGCCGACCCGTGCCGTGACGGCCGCCGCCGTGGCGACGACGTCGTCCGCCGTCGAGACCGTCCGGACGACCTCGACCAGGCGCATGACCGGTGCCGGGTTGAAGAAGTGCAGCCCGACGACGTCCTGGGGACGCCCGGTCACGGCGGCGCACTCGATGACCGGCAGGGACGACGTCGTCGTCGCGAGGACGGCGCCCGGCTTGCAGATCTCGTCGAGGTTCTCGAAGAGCGCCCGCTTGACCGAGAGCTCCTCGACGACGGCCTCGACGACGAGGTCGACGTCCGACAGGTCCTCCAGCCGGGTCGTGCCCTGCACCCGGCCGAGCGCCTCGGCCTTCGCCTCGGCGGTGAGCTTGCCGCGCTGGACGCCCTTCTCCAGCGAGCGGTCCAGGGTCGCGAGCACCTTCGCGCACCGGTCCTCGCCGCGGGCGACGAAGACGACGTCGTACCCGGCCTTGGCGAACACCTCGACGATGCCGGTCGCCATGGTGCCGGACCCGACGACGCCGACGCGCTGCACCTCGCGCGGCGTCGCGCCGCCGGCGTCCGCCGTCGGGGTCAGGGCGTCGGGCACGACCGTCGAGGAGCCCGGCTCGGCGTAGGTGTAGAAGCCGCGCCCGCTCTTGCGGCCCTTCAGCCCGGCCGTGACCATCTGCTTGAGGACGGGCGAGGGCGCGTGGAGCCGGTCGCGGCCCTGCTTGTACATCGTGTCGAGGATCTCGTAGGCCGTGTCGAGGCCGATGAGGTCCATGAGTGCGAGCGGGCCCATGGGCAGGCCGCAGCCCAGGCGCATCGCCGCGTCGATGTCCTCGCGGGTGGCGTACTTCTGCTCGAACATCGTCACGGCGTGGTTGAGGTAGCCGAAGAGCAGGGCGTTGGCGATGAAGCCGGCCTTGTCGCCGACGACGACGGGCTGCTTGCCCAGGGCCGCGGCGAAGGCGACGACGGCGTCGACGACCTCCTGCTCGGTGACGACGGTGCGGACCACCTCGACGAAGCGCTGCACCGGCGCCGGGTTGAAGAAGTGCAGGCCGACGACCCGGCGCGGGTTGCCCGTGGCGACCGAGATCTCCGTGACCGACAGGCTCGAGGTGTTCGTCGCGAGGACGGCGTCCGGCCCGCAGATGCCGTCGAGCCGGCCGAAGATCTCGCGCTTGAGGTCGAGGCGCTCCGGGACGGCCTCGACGACGAGGTCGC
>JBQGCR010000930.1:0-5575 GCA_052038585.1 Kineosporiaceae bacterium | reverse complement strand
GCAGCCGCAGCGAGCTCGCGCGCGCCCAGTCGAGGACGGCGTCGACATCGTCGCCGTAGAGCCGGGTCAGGGCGCCGAGCGCGGCCCGCCGCTCCTCGACTCCGGCCAGGCGCGCCGGGTCGGCCTCGACGCCGGAGGCGTACGAGGCGCACTCGGCGGCCAGGTCGGTGAGCAGGTAGGCGAGCTCGCGCGCCCGGTCGGCCAGTGCCGCGAGGTCGTCGTCGTGCTCGCGGACCGCCTCGAGGGCGCGGTGCGCCGCCGACAGCAGGGCCCCGGCGTCCGCGCCGTCCTCGCCGGCCTCCCCGCCCGCGAGCGCGGTGTGCGCGACGGACGCCGCCGTCCGCAGGTCCTCGGCGTGGGCCAGGCGCAGCGCCTCGGCCTTGAGGGCGACGTCCTCCCCCGGTTGCGGCGCCACGCGCTCGACCTCGGCGAGGCCGAGGCGCAGCAGCTCGGCCTCCTGGGCCCGCTCCCGGGCCTGCTGCGTGATCTGCTCGACGAGGGCGTCGATCTCCTTCAGGCGGGCCCAGCCGGTGCGGAACTCGCCGAGCGGGAGCGCGACCGCGTCCCCGGCGAAGCGGTCGAGCGCCTCACGCTGGCGGGCGGTGGACCGCAGCCGGATCTGCTCGCTCTGGCCGTGCACGGTGACGAGGTCCTCCCCCAGCTCGGCGAGGACGCCGACGGGGACCGACCGGCCGCCGAGGTGGGCGCGGCTGCGCCCCTCCGCCGAGACGGACCGGGCGACGATGAGCTCGCCGTCGTCGAGGTCGGCCCCGGCGTCCTCCGCGCGGCGCGCGACCGGCCCGTCCGCGGTGACGGCGACCCGCGCCTCGACGTGGGCGGCCCGTTCCCCGCCGCGGACGGCCCCCGGGTCGGCCCGGCCGCCGAGGAGCAGGCCGAGGCCGGTGACGACCATCGTCTTGCCCGCGCCGGTCTCGCCGGTGATGACGGTCAGCCCCGGCCCGAGCTCGAGCTGGGCGTCGCGGATCACGCCGAGGCCGCGCAGACGCATCTCGATCAGCACGTGGCCCACTGTAGGAGACGGCCCCGACGGTTTCGAACATCTGTCCACAGGCGCGCCGGGCTGTGGACGGCGGGCTCACGCCCGCGGGTCGAGCTCGTCGTCCGTCCCGACCCGGCCCGCCCCGTGCCCGCGCCACCCGGCCACGGGGAGGCCGACCTGCGCGCCGAGCCGGTCGGTGAAGGGGGGGCGTGCCAGGCGTGCGAGCCGGATCCGCGTCGCGCTGCGCCGCACGACGACGCGGGCGCCGGCGGGCAGCGGCACGGAGCGTCGCCCGTCGCACCACAGGACGCCGCCCTTGCCGGTCCGGCGCAGCACGTGGACCTCGAGGACGGACTCCGGCCCGATGACCAGGGGCCGGGCGAACAGGGCGTGCGCGGCGATGGGGACGACGAGCAGCGCCTCGAGCTCGGGCCACACGACGGGACCGCCGGCGGAGAAGGCGTACGCCGTCGAGCCGGTGGGGGTCGACAGGACGACGCCGTCGCAGCCGAACTCGGTGAGCGGCCGGCCGTCGACGACGAGCGCGACCTCGATCATCCGCTCGCGGTCCGACTTCTCCACGGTCGCCTCGTTGACCGCCCACGTCGAGCCGAGGACGTCGCCGTCGAGGGTGATGTCGACGTCGAGGGTCAGGCGCTCCTCGACGTCGTACCGCTGCGTCGCCACCCGCTCGGCGAGCTCGGCGAGGTCGTCGCGCTCGGCCTCGGCGAGGAAGCCGACGTGGCCGAGGTTGACCCCGAGCAGCGGGACGAGGCTGCCCCGGACGAACTCGGAGGAGCGCAAGATCGTCCCGTCGCCGCCGACGACGGCGACGAGCTCGGCGCCGTCGACCGGGTCCTCGGGGTCGGCCAGGCCGACCACCCGGCGGGCCTGCGGGTCGAGCGCCTCGGCCTCCTCGGGCAGCATGACGGGGCACATGCCGGCGCCGTCGAGCAGCCGGGCCAGCTCCCCCGTCGCCGTGACCGCCGCGCGGCGCCCGGTGTGGGTCAGCAGCAGGACCGCCCGGCGTCCGGGCGACGGCGGTGGCGGGGGGACGACGGGGACGGTCACGACGGGCCCTCCGCGCCGGCGCGCTCGAGGTCGGCGGCCTCCAGCGGCGGCGCGCCGGCGGCCAGCCAGAGGAAGTACTCGACGTTGCCGCTGGGGCCGGGCAGCGGGCTCGCCGTCACCCCGCGCACGCCGAGGCCGAGCCCGGCGGCGGCGGTCGCGACGTCCCGGACGGCGCCGGCGCGCAGCGCGGGGTCGCGGACGACGCCGCCGGAGCCGAGACGCTCCTTGCCGACCTCGAACTGCGGCTTGACCATGAGGACGAGGTCGGCGTCCGGGGCGGCGCAGCGGACGAGCGCGGGCAGGACGAGCCGCAGGGAGATGAAGGACAGGTCGCCGACGACGAGGGACGGTGCGGGCGCGACGAGGGCGGGGTCGAGGTCGCGGACGTTCGTGCGGTCCAGCACGGTGACCCGCTCGTCGGTGCGCAGGGCCCAGACGAGCTGGCCGTAGCCGACGTCGACGGCGACGACGTGGTCGGCGCCCGCGCGCAGGAGGACGTCGGTGAAGCCACCGGTGCTCGCGCCGGCGTCCAGGCAGCGGCGGCCCTCGACGACGAGGCCGAGCGGGGCGAAGGCCTCGAGGGCGCCGAGCAGCTTGTGGGCGCCGCGGCTGGCCCAGTTCGGGTCGTCGGCGTCGTCCCGTACGACGATGGCGGCACCGGTGTCGACCTGCGTCGCGGGCTTGGCCGCCGCGCGGCCGCCGACGCTCACCCGGCCGGCGCCGACGAGCTCCGCGGCGTGGTCGCGGGAGCGGGCCAGGCCGCGCCGTACGAGCTCGGCGTCCAGCCGTCGCAGGGGGCTCACGCGGTGCCGGTCGTCATCGACGGTCAGCCGTCCACGTCGGCGAGCCGGTCCTGCAAAGCCCGGTGGGCGGCGTCGAAGGCGTCCACCCGGGCCTCGAGGGGTCCGGCGGCCGCGCGCGCGAGGTCGGTGGTCGCGGCGTCGACGGCCGGGTCGCCGGTCGGGTCCGGGTGCGGGACGGCCTCGTCGGTGTCCTCGACCGCCGCGTCCTCGACGACCGCGTCGTCGGCGGCGCGCGGGTCGCCGTCGTCCGGGTGCGCCGTCGTCTCGGTGCTCACGGGCTCACGGTATCGCGGCCGGTCGTCACGCCTCCCGGTGCGGTCGGGGCACCTTCGGCGAGCGCCCGGGTCGTCGTGGTGACCGCGGCGGCGAGGTCGACCGGGCGGTCGACGTCGGTCTGCGCCCAGACGGCGACGCACGCCGCGCGGAGGGCGTCGAGGCCCGTCCCGTGGAGGTCGAGCCGGCTGCCGTCGACCGTCGCGCGGGCCTGGCCGCACGTGACGACGCCGTCGCCGTCCCGCCGCGGGGTGGGGTGGGCGTCGAAGAGG
Organism: Kineosporiaceae bacterium; assembly: GCA_052038585.1. Classification (GTDB taxonomy): domain Bacteria; phylum Actinomycetota; class Actinomycetes; order Actinomycetales; family Kineosporiaceae; genus JBQGCR01. The sequence continues at coordinate 2,156 of JBQGCR010000930.1, read as the reverse complement.
CTGTTCAGGTCGGCGCCGAGGAGGTCCGGACGGCGGTGCGGCGGGCAGGCGAGGAGCTCGGCCGGCCCGCTGACGCCGGTGAGCACGCACAGCCCCGGCACACCGGCGGCGCGGGCCCCCTCGAGGTCGGTGTCGAGCCGGTCGCCGACGACGAGCGGCGCGGTGCTCCCGGCGCGGCGGGCCGCGTCGAGGAACAGGTGCGGCTGCGGCTTGCCGGCCACCTCCGGCGTGATGCCGGCCGCCGCGCACACCGCGGCGACGAGCGTGCCGTTGCCCGGTGCGGGGCCGTACGGGGTCGGCACCGTGAGGTCGGTGTTCGTCGCGAGGTAGGGCAGGCCGGCCCGGATGCCGCGGGTGCCCTCGGCGAGCAGCCGCCACCCGACGTCGGGGTGGAACCCCTGGACGACGGCGACGGGGCCGTCGTCGACGGTCGCGACGCCGACCAGTCCCTCGCGCTCGAGCGCCCAGTACAGGCCCTCGCCGCCGACGACGAGGACCCGCGCGCCCGTGCCGTGACGTTCGCGCAGCAGCGCGGCCGCCGCCATCGCGGCGGTGACCACCTCGTCGACCGTGGCCGGGATGCCGAGCTCCGTGAGGTGGTCGGCGACCGTCTGCGCCGGGCGGGAGGCGTTGTTCGTCACGTAGGCGAGGTGCAGGCCCGCGGCCCGCGCCCGCTCCAGCGCCTCGGCGGCCCCGGGCACGGCCGCGGGACCGACGTAGACGACGCCGTCGAGGTCGAGCAGCAGCGCGTCGTGCACCTCGACGAGGGGACGGTCGCTGCCCGACAGCGTCGCGGTCACGCCCGCTCCGGCGGCGACGCCGGGTCGGCCTCGCCGGAGACGTCCCCGGCGTCCGCGGCGACGTCGGCGTCGCCCGCATCGGCGTCCTCCGCGGACGTGCCGCCCGAGGGGGCACCGTCGGTGGCCTGGCCCCCGGGGGAGGCGACGGCGTCGTCCGCGAGGTCGTCGTCGTCCGACGTGTCGTCGTCGTCGAAGCCGTCGTCGGAGCCGTCGTCGGAGTCGTCGTCGGAGTCGTCCCCGTCGGGCCGGACCTCGACCACGGCGCCGTCGGGCTGCGGCGTCTGCGTGCCGTCGACGAAGAGGTCGTCGTCGCCGTCCTCGTCGAGGTCGAGGAACTCGTCGTCCTCGAAGGCGCTGTCGTTGACGCCCGCGCTGCCGTCGGGGTCGGCGGCCTCGGCGCGGGCGCGCCAGGCGCGGGCCTCGTCGTGCCGGCCGACGGCGTCGAGGGCGTCGGCGTACGCCGAGCGCAGCCGGGCGACCCAGGGCAGTGGACGGGTGTGCTCGAGCTGCGGCACGCGGAGCATCGCGACGGCGGCCTCGGGCTGGCCGAGGTCGATCCGGGCGCCGGCCGCGACGATGAGCAGCTCGGCCTTGCCGTCGGCGGTGAGCCCGTTCGCCTCGGGGGCCGAGAGCAGGGCGAGCGCGCGCTCGGGCCGGCCGAGGCCACGCTCGCAGTCGGCCATGATCGGCAGGTGCTCGTGCGAGCCGGTGATCCGGCGCGCGGCTCGCAGCTCGGCGAGGGCGTCCGCGTACTGGCCCGCCTTGTACGCCGCCAGGCCGACGGCCTCGCGGACGGACCCGAGCCGGCCCGCCCTCCGCTTCGCCTCCAGGGCGTGCTCGAGCGCGAGCGCCGGGTCGTCGTCGAGGAGCTCGGCGGCCATGACGAGGTGCTTGCCGACGGCCGTCGCGTTGTCCGGGGTCAGCGACGACAGCTCGCGGCGGACCTCCTTGTCGAGCTCCTTGCCGGTGACGGCGTCGGGGACGGCCGGGGCGCGCGACGCCGGCCGCGCCTCCCGCTCGTCCCGACGGGGCGGTCGGCCCGCGCCGCCGTGGGGGCGGTCCCCCGAAGGGCGACCAGCGCCGGCGCGCGGACCGCCGGAGCGGTACCCGTCACGACTCGCGGGCCGCGTCCCCCGGTCGTCGCCGCCGCGCGACGCACCGCCACGGAACCCACCACCGGCCGAGCCGCCGCGCGAGTCACCGCCCCGGTAACCGCCACCGGCCGACCCGCCGCGCGAATCACCACCCCGGTGACCGCCGGCGGAGCCACCACGCGAGTCACCACCGCGGTAACCGCCACCGCTAGAACCACCGCGAGACTCGGCACCGCGGTAGCCACCACCGGCCGAGCTACCA
>JBQGCR010000929.1:0-6135 GCA_052038585.1 Kineosporiaceae bacterium | reverse complement strand
CCTCCCCGGCACGACGGCCGACCCGCGCCCGGCCCGGACGACGCCGCGCCCCGCCGGCACCAGCCCGACGACCCGGCCGTCCAAGCCCTCCGGCCGGCCGACGCCCACGCCGACGACGCCGACGACGAGGCCGACGCCGCGCCCGACGACGCCCGTCCAGCGCCCCGCGACGTGCGACGACTTCCGCTGGCAGCAGGACGCCCAGGCCGCGCTCGCGGCCGACCCCGCGCTCGCCCCGCGACTCGACCCGAACGGCGACGGGTACGCCTGCCGCGGCTACCTGGCCGTCGACGCGCGCCGCCCGGCGACCCCGCTGCCGGCCGAGCCGCTGCCCCCGGCCCCGGCGACGCCGCAGATCGTCGCGGCGGCGCAGCGCTACCTCGGCGTGTACACCCCGACCCGGGTCGGCGAGGCCGACGAGGTGACCGCCACGACCGGGACCGCGCCGACCGTCTGGGGCTGGTTCGGCGGCTGGGGCACGTGGACGACGGCCGAGGACGGCACCCGCAGCTTCGCCCCGGAGGCGTACGACGCCGCGAAGGTCACCGCCGCGTGGAAGCGCGGCGTGCTGCCGATGCTCACGTGGGAGCCGCGGCCGATCGTCTCCCCGGCCGGGGCGTACTACCAGGACTTCACCCTCGCGAAGATCGTCGACGGCGAGTACGACGCCTACATCACCGAGTACGCGGCGTCGGTCAAGCGGCTCGGGCTCCCCCTGGCCATCCGGTTCGCCCACGAGATGAACGGCAGCTGGTACCCCTGGGCCGAGCAGACCAACGGCAACGCCCCGGGCCAGTTCGTCCAGGCGTGGCGGCACGTCCACGACCTCTTCGAGGCCGCCGGCGCTGGCGACCTCGTCGTCTGGGTCTGGGCGCCGAACCGGATCGACAACCTGCCGGCGGCCGGCCGCGACCTGGCCCGCTACTACCCGGGCGACGACTACGTCGACTGGGTCGGCATGTCGGCCTACCTGCGCCCCACGGCGTCGCCGACCGCGGCGACCTTCGACGGCACGTTCGGCCGGACGCTCACGGCGCTGCGCGCCACGGCGCCCGGCAAGCCGGTCGTGCTCGCGGAGATCGGCGCGACGGAGACGCTCGTCGACGCCGAGGGCCGCAGCGTCAAGCCCGCGTGGGTGCGCAGCGTCTTCGACGCGCTCGCCGACCCGGCCAACGACGACGTCGTCGGCGTCGTCTGGTTCGACATGGCCAAGACCGCGCTCGTCGACGGGGTCCCCCAGACCAACGACTGGCGCATCGGCTCGACCCCGGAGGCCCTCGACGCCTTCCGGGACGGCCTGCAGACCGACGGGCTCGACCTCGCCGCGCCCTACGCCGGCTGAGGTCCCCGCCCGGTGTGAGCCGGGCGACGCCGGCCGGTCGGCGGGGACCACCCCGCCCGGGTGGCCGGTACGGTGACCACGGGACGCCGCACGCTGCGGCGTCTCACGCAGACAGCTCACGCGCTCCCCGCCGGACGCGTGACGACGAAGGGACTTTCCATCGTGCGGATGACCGTCATGGGGTGCGGCTACCTCGGCGCTGTCCACGCGGCCTGCATGGCCGACCTCGGCCACGAGGTCCTCGGGGTCGACGTCGACGCCGCGAAGGTCGCCGACCTCGCGGCGGCCCGGGCGCCGTTCTTCGAGCCCGGCCTGCCGGAGCTGCTCGCGCAGGCCTCGGCCACCGGCCGCCTGACGTTCACCACGCAGGTGGGCGACGTGACGACGGCGGGCTGGGCCGAGCCGGTCGTGCACTTCGTGTGCGTGGGCACGCCCCAGCGCAAGGGCGAGTACGCGGCCGACACCCGCTACGTCGACGCGGCCGTCGACGCGCTGGCGACCGTCGTCAAGGCCGGGGACCTCGTCGTCGGCAAGTCGACCGTCCCGGTCGGCACGGCGGCACGGCTCGCCGAGAAGCTCGCCGCCGCCGTCCCCGGCGTCATGCTCGCCTGGAACCCGGAGTTCCTCCGCGAGGGCTTCGCCGTCAAGGACACCAAGCACCCGGACCGGCTCGTCTACGGCCTGCCGGCCGACCCCGAGCAGGCGGCCGCGGCCCGGGCGATGCTCGACGAGGTCTACGCCTCGACGATCGCCGACGGCACGCCGGTCATCACGGCCGACTACGCGACGGCGGAGCTCGTCAAGACCGCTGCGAACGCGTTCCTCGCGACGAAGATCTCGTTCATCAACGCGATGAGCGAGGTGTGCGAGGCCGCCGGCGCCGACGTGACGAAGCTCGCCGAGGCGATCGGGCACGACGAGCGGATCGGCCCGAAGTTCCTCGGCGCGGGGCTCGGCTTCGGCGGCGGCTGCCTGCCCAAGGACATCCGCGCCTTCATGGCCCGGGCGGGCGAGCTCGGCGCCGACCAGGCGCTGACCTTCCTGCGCGAGGTCGACGCGATCAACATGCGCCGGCGCACCCGGATGGTCGACCTCGCCCGCGAGGAGCTCGGCGGCACCTTCCTCGGCAAGCGGATCGCCGTCCTCGGCGCCGCGTTCAAGCCCGACAGCGACGACATCCGCGACTCGCCGGCGCTCAACGTCGCCGCGCAGATCCGGCTCAACGGCGGCGACGTCGTCGTCACCGACCCGGCGGCGATCGACAACGCCCGCAAGAAGTGGCCGGACCTGTCGTACGAGGCGGACGTCGCCGTCGCCGTCGCGGGGGCGGACCTCGTCCTCCTCGTGACGGAGTGGAAGGAGTACAAGGCGCTCGACCCGGCGTGGCTCGCCGGCGTCGTGCGCAACACCGTGATCCTCGACGGCCGCAACGCCCTAAACCCGGCGACCTGGCGCGCCGCGGGCTGGACCTACCGGGCGCTGGGGCGGCCCTGACCCCCGCCCCGCCTGCGCAGGTGCGCCCCGACCGGATCCGGGCGGGGCGCACCGGTCGGTGGGGGGCGTCAGGATGGGCACGTGACCGGCCGACCCGCCGCCGGCCCGGACCCCGCCGAGGTCCTGGCCCGCTTCTCCCCCGCCACCCGCGCCTGGTTCGAGGGCGCCTTCGCGGCGCCGACGGCGGCGCAGGTCGGCGCGTGGGACGCCGTCTCCGGCGGCGAGCACGCCCTCGTCGTCGCCCCGACCGGGTCCGGCAAGACGCTCTCGGCCTTCCTCTGGGCGCTCGACCGGCTCGCCTCGACCCCGCCCCCGGCCGAGGCCGGCCGGCGCTGCCGGGTCCTCTACGTCTCCCCCCTCAAGGCCCTCGCCGTCGACGTCGAGCGCAACCTGCGCGGCCCGCTGGCCGGCATCCGCCAGGCGTCGACCCGGCTCGGGCTGCCGGTGCCGGACGTGCGGGTCGCCGTCCGGTCCGGCGACACCTCCCCCGAGGAGCGCCGGGCCTTCGCCAAGGCCCCTGCCGACGTGCTCATCACGACCCCGGAGTCGCTGTTCCTCCTGCTCACCTCGGCGGCCCGGGCGAGCCTGGCCGGCGTCGAGACCGTCGTGCTCGACGAGGTGCACGCGATGGCGGGCACCAAGCGCGGCGCGCACCTCGCCCTGAGCCTGGAGCGGCTCGACGCGCTGCTCGAGGCGCCGGCGCAGCGGGTCGGGCTCTCGGCGACCGTCCGGCCGGTCGAGGACGTCGCGCGCTGGCTCGGCGGGTCCGGCACCCGGCCGGTGCGGATCGTCGCCCCGCCGTCGACGAAGGAGTGGGACCTCTCGGTCGTCGTCCCGGTGCCGGACATGAGCGACCTCGACGCCGCGGCCACGGGCGTCCCGGGCGCCCCGCCGCCGGGGGCGCCGTCGCCGTGGACCGAGCCCGACGCCGACGCCGACCTGTCCGGCCTCGCCGCGGGGTCGCCCCGCCGTCCGTCGATCTGGCCGCACGTCGAGGAGCGCGTCGTCGACCTCGTCGCCGACCACCGCTCGACGCTCGTCTTCGCCAACTCCCGCCGCCTCGCCGAGCGGCTCACCGCGCGGCTCAACGAGGTGTGGACCGAGCGCCAGGAGGCGGCGGCCGGGGAGGACGGCGACGGCGGGCTGCCCGACGCCGGCGCGGTCGCGCCCGCCGAGGTCATGGCCCAGTCCGGCGCGAGCCGCGGCGCCCCGACGACGCTCGCCCGCGCCCACCACGGGTCGGTGAGCAAGGAGCAGCGCTCGATCATCGAGGAGGACCTCAAGGCCGGGCGGCTGCCCGCCGTCGTCGCGACGTCGAGCCTCGAGCTCGGCATCGACATGGGCGCGGTCGACCTCGTCGTCCAGGTCGAGTCCCCGCCGTCGGTCGCGAGCGGACTGCAGCGGGTCGGCCGGGCCGGTCACCAGGTCGGCGCCGTGTCCCGCGGGGTGCTCTTCCCCAAGTACCGCAGCGACCTCGTCCAGACCGCGGTCGTCGTCGAGCGGATGCGCACCGGGCAGATCGAGGCGCTGCGCGTCCCGGCCAACCCCCTCGACGTGCTCGCCCAGCAGGTCGTCGCCATGGTCGCCATGGAGCCGTGGACGGTCGACGACCTCGAGGCGCTCGTCCGTCGGGCCGCGCCGTTCGCGACCCTGGGCCGCGGGGTGCTCGAGGCGGTGCTCGACATGCTCTCCGGCCGCTACCCGAGCGACGAGTTCGCCGAGCTGCGCCCGCGGGTCGTCTGGGACCGGCTCACCGGCACGCTCACCGCGCGGCCCGGTGCCCAGCGGCTCGCCGTGACGTCCGGCGGGACGATCCCCGACCGGGGGCTGTTCGGGGTCTTCCTCGCCGGCGGCGACGAGGCCCGGCGCGGTGCCGGACGACGGGTCGGCGAGCTCGACGAGGAGATGGTCTACGAGTCCCGGGTCGGGGACGTGTTCACCCTCGGGTCGTCGGCGTGGCGGATCGAGGAGATCACCCACGACCGGGTGCTCGTCACCCCGGCCCCCGGGCAGCCCGGGCGGCTGCCGTTCTGGCACGGCGACGCGCTCGGCCGCCCCGCCGAGCTCGGCCGCCACCTCGGCGCGTTCGTCCGCGAGCTGACCCGGCTCGACGACGACGCCGCCCGCGCGCGGATCCGCACCGCCGGGCTCGACGAGTGGGCGGCCGACAACCTCCTGACCTACCTGCGCGAGCAGCGCGAGGCGACCCGGCACGTCCCCGACGACCGGACGATCGTCGTCGAGCGGTTCCGGGACGAGCTCGGCGACTGGCGGCTCGTCGTCCACTCCCCCTTCGGCGCCCCCGTCCACGCGCCGTGGGCGCTCGCCGTCGCCGCGCGGTTCCGGGAGCGGTACGGCGTCGAGGTGCAGGCCATGCACGCCGACGACGGCCTCGTCCTGCGGCTTCCGGACGTCGAGGGCCCCGAGGGCGCGGCGGCCGACCTCGTCGACCTGCTCCTGCTCGACCCCGACGACGTCGAGCCGCTCGTCACCGCCGAGCTCGGCGGGTCGGCCCTGTTCGCCTCCCGGTTCCGCGAGTGCGCGGCCCGGGCCCTGCTCCTGCCACGGCGCACGCCGGGCAAGCGGCAGCCGCTGTGGCAGCAGCGCCAGCGGGCCGCGCAGCTGCTCCAGGTCGCGAGCCGGTACGGGTCGTTCCCGATCGTCCTGGAGACGATCCGCGAGTGCCTCCAGGACGTCTTCGACGTCCCCGGGCTCGCGGCGCTCATGAAGGACCTCCGCTCGCGGGCGGTCAAGGTCGTCGAGGTCGAGACCCCGATGCCGTCGCCGTTCGCCCGGGCTCTCCTCTTCGGCTACGTCGCGCAGTTCCTCTACGAGGGCGACTCCCCGCTCGCCGAGCGGCGGGCGGCCGCGCTCGCGCTCGACCCGACCCTGCTCGCCGAGCTCCTCGGCCGGGGCGAGGGCGCCGCGCTGCGCGACCTGCTCGACCCGGCGGCCCTGCAGCGCACCGAGGACGAGCTGCAGCGCGTCGTCGACGGCCGGCGGCTGCGCGGGCTCGAGGGAGCCGCCGACCTGCTGCGGATCCTCGGGCCCATGACGACGGCGGAGGCCGCCGCGCGGCTGTGCGACCCGGCCGTGCCCGACCCGGACGCCGCCGAGCGCGCCGCCCGCGGCGCGGAGGACGTCGCGGACCTCCTGCGCGTCCTCGGCCCCCTCAGCACCCTCGAGGTGGCGCGGCGCACCCGCGCCGACGCGGTGCCCGACGCGGTGCCGCCGGTGCCGCGGCAGGCCGTCCCCCTCGACGACGCGGCCCAGGACGGGGACGTGGCGCACGTGGAGGA
>JBQGCR010000928.1:0-4334 GCA_052038585.1 Kineosporiaceae bacterium | reverse complement strand
ACGACGGCGGTGACGACGGCCCCGACGAGCAGCGCCGCGAGCGTCCCGGTCGAGGGGCTCCCGGTCACGGTGGCCGCGTTGACCCAGACGGCGGCGGCCGTCCAGCCCGCGTAGACGCCGAGCACGACCTCGACGAGGCGGTGGTCGCCGCCGTCTGCGGCGGGGGCGCGGCGCAGCGCGAGCGCGAGCAGCCCGAGCATCGCGGCGAAGACCGGCACCGTGAGCACCGGCGCCACGGCGGCCAGGAGCAGCCACAGCGCGAAGCCCACCTGGGTCAGGCTCAGCGGGACGTGCAGCCGCCGGAACGTCGGGGAGTCGGCCCGCTCGGCCGCCAGGCCGCGGACGGCGACGGCGAGGCAGCCGAGGACGACGACGCCCCACACGGCGAAGAACGGCCCGGGCGGCACGATGACCGGGTCCTGCGCGTCGCCCTGGTCGAAGCCGGCCAGCGCCGGGCTCGCGGCCTGCACCACGGCGGTCGCGAGCAGGAGCCAACGCCCCGTGCGGCTCGTCATCGTCGTCCTCCAAGGTCACCGCCGGCCGTCGCCGGTCGGCTCCACCGTGGCACGTCCGGCGGGTGCGCGCGATCACGCGGCCCGGGGCGATCGTTCATTGGAGGTAAGGCTAACCTTACTTCGACCGACGAAGGGTTCCTCCACGTGACCACCGACACCACCACCGCCGCGACGACGTCCGCCGCCGGCCGCCGGCCCGGCGCCCTGCACGGCCGGGTCGTCTCGACGAGCAGGCTCACGCCCTCGCTCGTGCGGGTCGTCCTCGGCGGCGACGGCCTCGCCGGGTTCGCCGTGCCCGACGCGACGGACGCCTACGTCAACCTCGCCTGCCCGCCCGCGGGGGCGCCCTACGGGCCGGTGTTCGACCCCGCGACCGTCCGCGCCGAGCACGACCGGCAGTGGTGGCCCGCGCGCCGCCGCTACACCGTCCGGGCCTGGGACGCCGGCAGCGGGCTGCTCACGGTCGACTTCGTCGTCCACGGCACGTCCGGCGTCGCCGGTCCGTGGGCCGAGGCGGCGACGCCCGGCGACGTGCTCGTCCTCGAGGGTCCGAGCGGCGGCTACCGCCCGGACCCGGACGCGGACTGGCACCTCATGGTCGGTGACGAGTCGGCCTTCCCGGCGATCGCGGCCTCGCTCGAGCGGGTCGCCGCCGGGCGGCGCGTCGTCGCGGTCCTGCTGTGCGACAACGCGTCCCACGAGCTCGACCTGTCGACCGACGCCGACCTCGACCTGCACTGGCTGCACCGCGACGACCGGCGCGAGGACGGCGGGACGACCGCGCTCGCCGACCGGCTCGCGACGCTCATCCTGCCCGAGGGGCGCGCCGACGCCTTCGTCCACGGCGAGGCCGAGGAGGTCCGTGCGGTGCGCCGCCACCTGCTCGCCGAGCGCGGGTTCGAGCGGGCGGCGATGTCCTGCTCGCCGTACTGGCGGCGGACGATGACCGACGACGCGTGGCGGCAGGTGAAGCAGGAGTTCGTCGCGGCGATGGAGGCCGACGTCGCGTGAGCGGCGGGCTCGTCGCGCGGGCGCTGCGCCGCAACGCCGGACCGCTCGCGGCGTCCGCCGCGCTCGTCACCGTCTGGCAGGTCGCCGAGCTGCTCGTGCCGGCGATCATCGGCGCCGCCGTCGACGGGGCGGTCGCGACCGGGGACGCCGTCGCCATGCTCGCCTGGTCGGCCGTCATCGCCGGGCACTTCGTCGTCCTCAGCCTGAGCTACCGCGTCGGGGCGCGCCTGGCCACCCGTGCGCTCCACCGGGAGTCGCACGAGCTGCGGCTCGAGGTCGCCGGGCACGTGCTCGCCCCGCGCGGCGCCCGCACGGGCCGGCTGCCCGGGGAGGTGCTCGCCCTGGCCACCGGGGACGCCGACCTCGTCGCGGCCGTCCTGAGGCAGACCGTGTTCGCCGTCGCCGGTGCCGTCGGGCTGCTCACGGCGGCGACGGTCCTCGCCCTCATCGACGTCGTCCTCGCCGTCGTCGTCCTGCTCGGCGTCGCCGCCCTCGTCGCGGTGACGCACGTCCTCGCCCCCCGCCTCGCGGTCCGCAGCGGCGTGCGGCAGGAGGCGGCGGCGACGACGGCGGGGGTGGCGGCCGACCTCGTACGCGGCCTGCGCCCGCTCAAGGGCTTCGGCGGCGAGGCCGCCGCCCTGGCCCGCTACCGGACCCGCAGCCGCGAGGCGGCCGGCGCGGCGGTCGCCGCCGCCCGGTGGGACGGCCTCATGCAGGGCGCCACGGCCGGGCTGAGCGGCGTGCTCCTCGCCGTCGTCGCGCTCGTCGCCGGCCGCAGGGCCCTCGCGGGGGAGATCTCCCTCGGCGAGTTCGTCGCCGTCGTCGGCATCAGCCAGTTCCTCGCCGAGCCGCTGCGGATGCTGACGTTCCTGCTCGCCCAGGCCGCCCAGTCCCGGGCGTCGGCGCGGCGGGTCGAGGCCTTCCTCGCCGCGCCGCCGCTCGCGCTCGGCCCGGACGGCGCCGAACCACCGGCCGGACCCGTCGCGGCGCCCCGGCTCGTGCTCGACGGCGTGACCGCCGGCCCGCTCGCCGGCGTCGACCTCGCCGTCGAGCCCGGGGCATGGGTCGGCGTCGTCGCCGAGGACCCGGCGGACGCCGCCGCGCTCGTCGCGCTGCTGCGCGGGGAGACCCGCCCGGACGCCGGGTCCGTGCTCCTCGACGGGCGCGAGCTCACCGCCGTCGGCGTCCGCGAGCTCCACGGGCTGCTGCTCGTCGCCGAGCACCACGCCGACCTCTTCGAGGGCACGGTCCGCTCGGCCGTCGACCCGTGGGACCGGCTGGACCCCGGGGCGCTGGCCGACGTGCTGGCCGCCACGGCCGCCGACGACGTCGTCGCCGCCGTCCCCGGCGGGCTCGACGCCCCGACCGCCGTCGACGGGACGACGCTGTCCGGCGGGCAGCGCCAGCGGCTCGCGCTCGCGCGGGCCCTCGCGGCCGACGCGCCGGTGCTCGTCCTGCACGACCCGACGACCGCGGTCGACGCCGTCACCGAGGCCCGCGTCGCCGACGGGCTGCGCCGCGTCCGGCACGACGGGTCCGGCCGGCCGCGCACCACCGTCGTCGTCTCGCCGAGCCCGGCGCTGCTCGCCCGGGCCGACGTCGTCGTCCACCTGCGCGCCGGCCGGGTCGCCGCCCGCGCCGCGCACGCGAGCCTCCTGGCCCGCGCCGACTACCGCGAGGCGGTGCTGCGGTGAGCGCCCCCACCGCCGGTCCCACGCTGCTGCCGGTCGCCACCCCGCGCGCCGCCGCCACGCTCGCGCTCGCCCTGCTGCGCCGCCGGTCCGGGGCCTTCGCCGCGGCCGCGGTGGCGTTCGTCGTCTCGGCCGTGGCCGGGCTCGTCGGGCCCTGGCAGCTCGGCCGGGTCGCCGACCTGCTCACCGATGGCAGCGCCGATCCCGCTGCGGCAGAACGGGTCACGGTCGCCGCGGTGTGGATCGCCGCCGCGGCGGGCGCCGGTGCCGTGGCGACGGCGCTGTCCGTCGCGCTGCTCGCCCGGGCCGCCGAACCCGCCCTGGCGGACCTGCGCGAGCAGGTGCTCGACCGCGCGCTCGCGCTCGAGGTCGCCCGGGTGGAGCGGGCCGGCACCGGGGACCTCCTCGCCCGGGTCGGCGACGACGTGCGCGCCGTCACCGGATCCGTGACCGACGCGCTGCCGCTGCTCGTCGGCTCGGTGCTGACGATCCTCGCGACCCTCGGCGGGCTGCTCGCGCTCGACTGGCGCCTCGGCCTCGCGGGCCTCGCGGCCGCCCCCGCCTACGCGGTCGCGCTGCGCTGGTACCTGCCCCGGTCGGCGCCCGTGTACGCCGCCGAGCGCGTCGCGAACGGCGAGCGGGCGCAGGCGCTGCTCACCGGCGTCCACGCGAGCCGGACGCTGCGCGCGCTCGGCCTGGCCGACCGGCAGGCCGACGTGCTGCGCACCGCGTCGTGGCGGTCGGCGCGGCTGTCGGTCGACGTCTTCGACCTGCTCATGCGCTTCGGCGGCCGGACCAACCGGGCCGAGGCCGTCGGGCTGCTCGTCGTGCTCGTCACCGGGTTCGTCCTCGTCCGCGAGCAGGTCGTCACCGTCGGCGCCGTGACCACCGCGGCGCTGTACTTCCACCGGCTGTTCAACCCGGTCGGGGCGCTGCTCTTCCTCTTCGACGAGGTGCAGTCCGCGGGGGCGTCCCTCGTCCGGCTCGCCGGCGTCGCGCTGATGCCCGCCGCCCCGTCGGTCGCGTCGGTCGCGCCGGCGGCCCCGGGCGGCGCCGTCGCCGTGACCATCGACGGCGTCGGCCACCGCTACGACGGCGGGGACGTGCCGGCCCTGTC
>JBQGCR010000927.1:0-2523 GCA_052038585.1 Kineosporiaceae bacterium | reverse complement strand
ACCCGCCCCCCGCGGCGTGTGGGCCCGCCCGGCCGCCTGGGGCGGGGGGGCGGCGGGGCCCCCCGCCCCCCGCGCCCCCCCGCCCGGTCGGCCTCTTGGCGATTTATCCGAGATCGGTGAGACTGCTCTCCAGCGGGGGGTGCCGGAGCAGTCCGGGTGCCGTGGGGGCCGCGACACGGACAGGGAGCAGCAGTGGACCAGGCAGGCACCGGGACGTGCCGCGCCGCCCTCGTCCGGATGCACGGCACGCTCAACCCCCTCGCGCCGCTCACCGACCGCCTCCTCGCCGGGCTCGACGCGGGCCCCGAGGCCGTGCTGGACGCGTGCGGCCCGCTCGCCGGCCTCGCCGGGCGGCTGGGCGACCGCTCGGCCCTGCGGCTGGCCCTCTTCCTGTCCGCCCGCGCGCACGCCGAGCTCGGGGACGCCCCCGCCGGGCTGCGCCACGCCCGGCGCCTCCTCGAGGACCTGCCCGCCGAGGCGCGGTCGACGACGGGCCTGGGCGCCGCACGTGACGACGTCGTGTGGAACGCGCTCGCCCGCGCCCTCGAGGCGGGCGTGCTGCTCTCCGAGGGCGACGTCGCCGGCGGCGTCCCGCCGCTCGCCGAGGCGCTGGCCGTCCTCGACGACCTGCCGGCCACGACGAGCGTCGACGTCCTCGCCCGCGACGTCGCCGCCGAGGCGCTCGTCGCCCTGCTGCTCTTCGAGGAGGCCGCCGCGACGGTCGGGGAGGCGCTGCGCGCCGTGCGGGTCCTGCCGGCCGCGCACCCGCACCGCGCCGTGCTCACCGCGACGCTGCAGCGGCGTCGCGCGCACGTGCACGCCCTCTGGGCGGCCCGGCTCGACCTGCTCGGTCGCGACCGGGAGGCCGACGGGCACCGCGTCGTCGCGCTGTCCGCCGCCCAGCACCTGCGCCGCACCGCTGCCGGGGCGTGGGCGGCGCACTCCGCGCAGGCGCTGGAGGCCTTCGCCCTGAGCGGGCTCGGCGGGCCGCACCGCGAGCTCGGCGGCCGGCTCGCCCCCGTGCACCACGCGGCGCCCCCGCCGGACCGTGCCCTCCTCGACACCGAGCTCGCCCGGCTCGCCCTGGCCCGCACGCTCGCCGCCGAGGGCGACCTCGTCGCGGCCCGCACCCTCGCCCGGCGGGCCGTCCGGGGCTGCGAGGGGCCGGGACGGCGGGGGTGGCTGCCCGTCTGCCGCGTCGAGGCCGCCGACCTCGAGTGCGCGGACGACGCCGTCGAGCACCCCGCCGTCACCGCCTGGCGCTCCGTCGCCGCGTCCGGGCTCGCCCGGGTCTGGTCGGACCGGCAGTCCCGGCGGGCCGAGCTCCAGCGCCGCATGCAGCGCCGGGAGCTGACCCGGCACGAGGCACGCGCCAGCGCCCAGCTGCTCGTCGACCCCCTCACGGGGCTCGGCAACCGCAGGCTGCTCGACAGCGCGCTCGACGACGACCGCACCGGCGGCGCGGTCTTCATCGACCTCGACGACTTCAAGCTCATCAACGACCACTGGGGCCACGCGACGGGCGACGCGGTGCTGCGCCGCCTGGCCGACCTGCTGCGCGGCTGCACCCGCGGCGGCGACCTCGTGCTGCGGTACGGCGGCGACGAGTTCCTCGTGCTCACCGAGCCGGCCTCGCCCGCGGCGGCGCTCGGCCGGCGGGTGCTCGCCGCGGTCCGCGGCGCCGACTGGAGCGACCTCGTCGGTGACCTGCCGGTGCGGGTCAGCGTCGGCACGGCCGACCACGGGCTGCTCCGCGACGCGCTGCTGCGCTCGGACGCCGCCGTCATGTCCGCCAAGCGCCGGGGCCGCGACGTGCTGGTGCAGGCATGACGGCCGCCGCCGCGCGGGCGGGCTCCGCCCTGGCGCGGCGCGCCGAGTTCGGCCCGCTCGACGCCGTGAGCGACATCGCCTACGGCGCCTACATGGAGGGCTCGCTCGACGCCGCGCTCGAGGCGGTCCGCGGCGGCCTCGTCCTCACCGACGCCGCCGGTGACGCCGAGACCGGCCGGTACCTGCGCTACATCCGCTGCCTCGCCCTCGAGCTCGCCGGCGACTGGCCGGCGCTGCGGGAGACGACGACCCGCTACCTCGACGAGCTCGGCGCGGACGCCGGTCCCTACTGGCGGGCGAAGTTCCTCGGCCTGCGCTCGCACGCCCTCCTCCAGCTCGACGACGCGGCGGAGGCCCTCGCGGCGCTCGCCGAGGGGTACGGCCTCGTGCTGGACCACCCCGGCGGTGCCTACAACCGCGGGTCCGCCTGCCACGCCGTGACGGGGCCGCTCGCGACCGCGCTGCTCTTCGACCCCGCCCTGGAGGTCATGCGGACGGCCGTCGCGTGCACGGCGGGGACCCCGTTCGCGGCCGTCGTCGTCCACGACCTGTCCCTCATCCACCTCGTCCGGGGGCTGCTGCGCGAGCTGCTCGGCCGCGACGGCGACGCCGACGCCGACTACGCCCGGGCCGCGAGCCTCGCGGTGCGGGCCGGCCGGCGCGCGGCGCGCGCCGCGGTCGGGACGACCGCGG
>JBQGCR010000926.1:0-10119 GCA_052038585.1 Kineosporiaceae bacterium | reverse complement strand
GTCGCCTCGACGATCGCGATGGCCGGCTACCTCGCCGCCCACGGGACGACGAGCGCCGACGCGTCGACCGGCACGTCGAGCAGCACGAGCACGTCGAGCACGTCGAGCGGGACGTCGTCGTCCGGCCTCGGCCTCGGCACGACCTCGCAGGACGCGCACGCCTCGACGGGGGGCTCCTGATGGACCCGTCGGCCCACCCCGCGACGGCGGCCTGGGACGTGTGGAGCACCCGCGCCGCCGTCGTCGTCACCGACCCGGCGGCCCTCGACGAGGCGGCGGGCCTCGTGCGCGCCGAGCTCGACGCCGTCGGCCGCGCCGCCAGCCGCTTCGACGCCGCGTCGGAGCTGAGCGCGGTCAACCGTCGCACGATGAGCAGCCCCGTCGAGGTCACGGTCTCGCCGGTGCTCGGCGACCTCCTGCGCGTCGCGCTCGACGCCGCGCGGGACACCGGCGGGGCGGTCGACCCGACCCTCGGTGCCGCCCTCGGCGCCGCGGGCTACGACGCGGACATCGCCGTCGTGCGCGCCCGTGGCGACGCCGCCCCGGCGGTGCGGGTGACGACGGCGCGCCGGGCGACCTGGCGGGACGTGCGGCTCGACGGCGACCGGCCCACCACATCCTCGACCCGGCGACCGGGCGTCCCGCGACCCCGTTCTGGCGCACCGTGACGATCGCGGCGACGGCGTGCGCCCGGGCCAACGCCCTGTCCACCGCCGCCGTCGTCCGCGGCGGCGGCGCCGCCGCCCTGCTGCGCTCCGCCGGCGCCCCCGCCCGGCTCGTCGCCGCCGGCGGCGAGGTCGTCCGGCTCTGCGGCTGGCCGGCCTGAGCCGGCCCGACGCCGCCCGACACGCCCGGGTGCCCGTGCACCGGAACCCTCCCCGCCCCCGACCGTTGGTCCGGGTGAGCACGACGTCGAGCCCGAGGAGCCGAGCCATGACCCTCGCCCCGCTGGACCGCGGCGACCTGCAGGACGCCGTCCGGGACGCCTTCGACCGGTCCCTGCAGGCCCCGATGTGGTTGACCACCGTCCTGCGCCCCGCCGGGCCGGTCGACGAGCACGGCGCGCAGCGGCTCGTCGCGGCCCGGGACGGCGCGGCGACGTCGAGCCTCGTCGTCGTCGACCTCTCGGCCGTCGACCGGGTGCCGCGGCCGGTCCGCGAGGCGCTCGAGCGGCTCGAGGCCCGGCTCGACGCCGCCGACGGCGTGCTGCTCCTCATGGAGCCCGGCGAGCCCGGCCCGCTCGGGCTCGAGGCGCCGCACCTCTAGGCGACCCCGGACGGCCAGACCGGCGCCCGCTTGGCGAGGAACGCGTCGATGCCCTCGGCGGCGTCGGCGCCGGCGAGGTCGTGGACCATCGCCCCCGCGGCGCAGGCGTACGCCGCTTCCAGGCCCTCGTCGAGCTGGGCGTAGAAGGTGCGCTTGCCGTTGGCGACGACGGGAGCGCTGCGCGCGGCGACCGAGCGCGCGAGCCGCTCGACCTCGGCGTCGAGCGCGTCGAGGGGGACGACCCGGTTGACCAGGCCCCAGTCGAGCGCCGTCGCCGCGTCGACCGGCTCCCCCGTGAGGAGCAGCTCCATGGCCCGCTTGCGCCCGACGGACCGCGCGACCCCGACGGCCGGCGTCGAGCAGAACACCCCGATGCTCACCCCCGGCAGCGCGAACCGGGCCGTGTCGGCGGCCACCGCGAGGTCGCACATCGACACGAGCTGGCAGCCGGCCGCCGTCGCGATCCCGTGCACCCGCGCGATGACCGGCTGCGGCAGGCGGGTCAGCCCGACCATGAGGGCGTTGCACTCGTCGAACAGCGCCTGCTGCCACGCGTCGTCCCCGGCGTGCGCGCGCATCTCCTGCAGGTCGTGCCCGGCGCAGAACCCCCTGCCCTCCGCGGCGAGGACGACGACGCGCACGGACCGGTCGTCCGACAGGCGGTCGAGGTGCTCGCGCAGTGCGGCGATCATGCTGCGGGACAACGGGTTGTAGCGGCTCCCGCGGTCGAGCGTCAGCCGCGTGACGCCGTCGTCGTCCTCCCGCCGCACGTGGTCGCTCACGAGATCGCCGCCGTCGAACGGGCCTGCCGGCGCAGGACGTGCTTCTGGATCTTGCCGGTCGAGGTCTTCGGCAGCTCGCCGAAGACGATGCTCCGCGGCGCCTTGAAGTGCGGCAGCAGCGACCGGCAGTGCGCGACGAGCTCGGCCTCGGTGACGCTCGCGCCGGCCTTGAGCTCGACGTACGCGCGCGGGGTCTCCCCCCACTTCTCGTCGGGCTGGGCGACGACGCCGGCGAACGCCACCGCGGGGTGCCGGTAGAGCGCCTCCTCGACCTCGACCGAGGAGATGTTCTCCCCGCCGGAGATGATGACGTCCTTGGCCCGGTCGCGGATCTTCACGTAGCCGTCCGGCTCGCGCACCGCGAGGTCGCCGGAGTGGAACCACCCGCCCTCGAACGCCTGGGCCGTCGCCTCGGGGTTCTTGAAGTAGCCCTTCATCGTGATGTTGCCGCGGAACACGATCTCCCCCATGGTCTCCCCGTCCGCGGGCACCTCCTCGCCGGTCTCCGGGTCGACCACCGTCATCGCGTCCTGGAGCAGGTAGCGCACCCCCTGCCGGCCGTTCTTCACCGCGCGCTCCTCGGGCGAGAGCGACTGCCACGCCTCGTGCTTGGCGCAGACCGTCGCCGGGCCGTAGACCTCGGTGAGCCCGTAGACGTGGGTGAGGTCGACGCCGAGCGCCTCCATGCCCTCGATGACGGACGCGGGCGGCGGGGCCGCGGCGATGAGCGCGCTGACCTCGTGGTCGAGGGTCGCGCGCAGCTCGGCGGGGGCGTCGAGCAGCATCGCGTGGACGATCGGGGCGCCGCAGTAGTGCGTCACGCGGTGCTCGGCGACGAGCCGGTAGATCGTCGGGACGTCGACCGCCCGCAGGCACACGTGCGTGCCCGCGTTCGCGGCGACGGTCCACGGGAAGCACCAGCCGTTGCAGTGGAACATCGGCAGGGTCCACAGGTAGACGCTGTGCCGCGGCATGCCCCACGTGAGGATGTTGCCGACGGCGTTGAGGTACGCGCCGCGGTGGTGGTAGACGACGCCCTTGGGGTTGCCCGTCGTGCCGGACGTGTAGTTGAGCGCGATGGCCTGCCACTCGTCGAGCGGGTCGGCCCGGGTGAAGCCGGGGTCGCCCTCGTGCAGCAGCGCCTCGTACTCGACGTCGCCGATCCGCTCCCCCGGGCCGCTGTACTCGCTGTCGTCGACGTCGACGACGAGGGGCCTCGAGTCGAGCCCGTCGAGCGCCTGCGCCGCGAGCGCGGACAGCGCGCGGTCGACGAGGAGCACCTTCGCCTCGCTGTGCTCGAGGACGAACCGCACGCTCGCGGCGTCGAGCCGGGTGTTGAGCGCCGTGAGCACCGCCCCGGCCATCGGGACGCCGAAGTGCGCCTCGACCATCTCGGGGGTGTTGTGCAGCAGGACGGCGACGGCGTCCCCGCGGCCCACCCCCCGGCCGGCGAGGGCCGAGGCGAGGCGGCGGCAGCGCTCGCGGTGCCTGGCCCACGTGTAGCGGCGGGCGCCGTGCACGACGGCCGTCCGGTCGGGGTAGACGTCCGCGCTCCAGTCCAGGAAGACCAGCGGCGTCAACGGGGCGTGGTTGGCCCGGTTCGGCTCGAGTCCCACCTCGAAGTCGGCTGCGCCCACCACGCCTCCTCGCGTCGCACCTGATCGCAGGTGAGACTACGACGTGGGCCCGCGCCCCGGAAGGGTGGCCGGAGTGGGGCACGCCTCAGCAGGTCAGCCGCCAGGCGTCGAGGTCGTACCGCTTGCGCAGGCTGCTCAGGCCGAGCCGGGTCGTCGTCGGGCAGAAGGCCGACGGCTGCCGCTCGTACTCGACGTGGAACACCGCCTTCCCGGCCTTGACGAACGGGGAAAGCGCCGCGCACTCGCGGTAGGCGAAGCACTCCTCGTTGACGGCGAAGTCGAACGACGGCTCGAGGGCGACGACCTGGTCGAGGTCGTTCTTCAGCCCGACCGACAGGCCGCGCGCGTGGGCGAGGCGGGCGATCGCCCGGTTGTACGCGAGCTGGTGCGCCGCGGTGAGCGGGAAGCCGCTGGCGTTGGCGTAGCCGTCGACGTTGTCGGGCTCGACGGCGTCGAACCCCTTGCTGCGGCACAGGTCGAGGCGCCGGGCCATGATCGGCAGCAGGACGTCGAGCCGGCGGACGTCGAGCCAGCGCTCCCCCGCCCAGCCGTTCGACCGGCCGAGGACGGCCTTGGGGAAGGACGCGAAGTCCGGCCGCCAGGACTCGCTCGCGCCGACGTTGACGTAGCAGATGACGCGGCGGCCCTTGGCGTGCAGCGCCGCGACGGTCGACGCCGGGGTGTCGAAGAGGTCGACGTCGTAGACGGCGGCGGGGACGCTCGTGTCGACCCGGCCGGTGAGCTGCCACTGCCACGTCGTGCGCGGCGTCGGCACCCAGCGGGCCGGCGCTGTGGCCGACGCCGTGACCGCCGGCTCGGGCGTCGAGCGGACGACCGGGCCCGGGGACGCCGCGCTCGGCAGCGGGGCGGCCGCCCGCGTCGGCGCCGCGCCGCATCCGGCGGTCAGGAGGACGACGGCGACGGCGGCGGCCCGGGCTGCCCGGCTCCAGCGGTCTCCTGGCATGGTCGGTCCCTTCCTCGGACGGCGTCGATCATGATGCCGCACCGGACGCGGGAGGGCCCCGCCTGGAGCGTCGTCGCGGTCGGCGCCGAGGTCAGCGCTGGACGACGACGTCCGACGGCGCGGACGCCGGGCTGACGCCGATCGCGTTGCGCGCCTGCACCGTGAAGTAGTACCGGCGGTTGGCGAACAGCAGGTCCGTCATCGTCCACGACCGGGACGTCGCGGACAGCCAGCCCGAGCTCTGCGTCGCGCCCGTCGGGCGGTTCAGCGAGTCGACCTGGACCGCGGTGACGAGGTAGCCGGTCACCGGGCTGCCGCCCTCGCTCGCCGGCGGGGACCAGCGGGCGACCGCCGTGTACGGCCAGCCGAGCGACCCCGACGACGCGGCGCCGACGACCGGCGCCGACGGCGCCGTCGCCACCGGCACGACCGCCACCGAGCGGGCCGAGAGCGGGCCGGTCGACGCCGACCGCAGGACCGTGACGTCGACGGTGTACGCGGTGCCGACGGCGAGCCCGGTCAGGGACAGCGACCGGACGTCGGCACCGACGGTGACGTCGCGCGCCGCCGTCGTCGACGTCGTGCCGGCGTAGGCCCGCACCCGGTACCCGGTGACGGCGCCCGCCTGGTTGTCCGCGGGAGCGGCCCACGCGACGTCGACCACACCGAGGCCCGGCGTCACCGAGGCGAGCGACGGCGCGCTCGCCGTCTGGGCGGACAGCGCCGGGGTGAACGGCTCGGTGCGCGTCGACGAGGTGCCGGTCGTCGTCCCGAAGACCGGGGTGACGTCGGCGGTGTAGGCCCGGCCGTTGGTCAGGCCGGTGAGCTGGGCGCTCGTCCGCGACGCGTCGAGCGTCGCCGTGAGCGACGCCGTCGTCGACGTGCCGAGGTACACCCGCAGGCGCCAGCCGGTGACGCCGGCGGTGACGGCCGGGCGGACCCAGGTGACGGTGGCCGACGCGTTGCCGTCGTCCCCGGCGACCGCCTGCGGCACCGACGCGTTCGCCACCGACGGGGTGACCGCGGTGGACAGGCCGGACTGGGCGCTCTCCCCGACGGCGTTCACCGCGGCGACGCTGAGCCGGTAGGAGGTGCCGTTCGCCAGGCCGGTCACCGTGCCGGACAGCGCGCCGGGGGCGACGACGGCGGTGGCGGCCGGCGTCGTCGAGCCGGCGGCGAAGGCACGGACCACGTACGCCGTCAGCGGCGACCCGCCGTCGGTGACCGGCGCGGTCCACGACAGGGCCGCGCTCGCGTTGCCCGCGGTGGCGACCCCGGCGTCCGGGACGCCCGGCGCGGTGGCGGGGGTCTCGACGAGGTACCCGCCGGCCGGGGACGGCAGGGCGACGGTCGTCGCGGAGGCCTGCCAGCCGGACAGGGACCCGGCGTACCCCTCGAGCCGGCCGCCCCGGCTGCCCTCGGGAACCGTGAGCGGCACGTCGGCGGCCGCGTCGGGCACGTGGACACCCCGGGCGTCGACGTACGCGGTCACCGACTCGTCGACGGCGTCCCAGGCCTGCAGGCGCTGGCGGGCCTGCGCCTGGCCGGCCATGCCGGTCTGGACGAGCGGGCTCCTCGTCCGGTCGACCGCCGCGGCGTAGGTGCGGACGATCTCCTCGAGGACCGGGTAGAGCAGGCCGTCCTCGGCGAGGTTGGACTGGTGGGCGTAGAACGGTGCGGGGTCGTTCGTCAGGACGAACTTCAGCGCGTTGCGGGCCTCGACGACCTTGAGGTAGCTGTCGAAGCTCGCCTTCGCCTCCGCGGCCGTCGCCGACGGCAGCGGCGTGATGCACGTGCTCGTGGCCGGGTTGTCCTCGCAGATCCCGCTGCCGCCGTTCGCCCGCGACGTGTAGTACCAGTTGTACTCGTCGATCTGCTCGCGGTACGTCGCGGTGTTGTAGTAGATGTTCATCGGGTGCCGCGGCACCGTCGTCGTCACCCCGATCGTCCGGGCGTCCGGCTCGCGAGAGGCGTCGGAGCCGGTGTACGCGATGCCGGCCGCCTGGAGCGCCGGCGCGAGGAACGGGTTGTCCTGCGGCTGGTTCGGCAGCGACCTCAGGCCGCTGTGCTCACCGGTGACGAGCTCGTCGACGGCGAAGTTCGGCAGGCCCTTCGACACGCCCCAGTCGCGGTTGCGGACGACCTGGTCGGTGAGGAAGGCCTGGGAGGCCCAGTAGACGCCGCCCGAGAGCTGCTGCGGGACCTCGGGGTCCTGGCGCGGGGTCTGCGTCGGCGAGGTCGCGCACGTCCACGGCTGGCCCTGGACGGTCGGGGCGATCTGGATGCAGCCGAGGTACGGGTGGGACCACGTGTGGTTGATCCAGCGGAACTCGTCCTTCGCGGCGAGCAGCGCCGTCGTCAGCGGGTCCGTGCCACCGTTGGCGGCCGCCGCGGCCTCGGAGCCGCCGCCGTTGTAGACCATGTCGAGGCGCACGCCGTTGGCCTGCTGCCACTGCACGAGGCGGGTGACGTCGGCCGGGGTCATGCGGATGTCCGGCGTCGTGACCGCCGGGTCGACGCAGTCGTCGCCCGGGGTGCAGTTGCCGTCGACGCTCCAGCGGCTGTCCGGCAGGAAGATGTCGTCGATGTGGACGTTGAGGTAGGCCCGCCGGTACCCGAGGTGGACGCCGCGGGTCACCCACTCGACGATGCCGGGCAGCAGGAGGCTGCCCCACTGCATGTACTGGTTGACCGAGGCCGTGAGCACGAGCTCCTCGCGGCCGGCGGAGGTGTGGACGCCGAGCACGCTGCCGCTCACGCCGGTCGACGTCGTCACCGAGACGTACGGCGTGTAGGACGTCCCCTCGGGCATCGGGGAGACCGGCTGCGCCACGTAGCCGAAGGTCTCGAGGACGGCCGGGTCGGCGTCCTCGAAGGCGAGCCGGCCGGTGAGGTAGCGGAACGGCCCGGCGAGGCCCGCCGCCGTCACCGTCGCCGGCGTGCCGTCGAGGCTGCCCGACCACTGGTTGACCAGGCCCATCGACGTCGTCGGGAAGTCGTAGCCGTTGACCTGCCGGACGGCGTACTCGCGCTCGTACGCGGCGAGCGCGGCGAGCTCGTCCGCGCCGAGCCCGCCGCCGGCCTGGTTGGGCAGCAGGACGCCCTGGAAGCGTCCCGTGCCGGCGGCGTCGTCCTCGAGGAAGTCCTGCGTGAGGCGCGGGCGGGCCGCGTCGGCGAGGTCGACCGTCGTGAACGGGACTCCCTGGCGGCCGAGCTCGGCCGCGAACGCGGACGACGCGGGGCCGCCGTCGCTGACGAGGAGCAGGCGCAGGTTCACCCGCTGCCCGACGGCCTGGGCCGCCGTGGCGACGAGGCCGGAGCCGGCGACCGCCGCGACGACGAGCGCGACGACGGCGCGCCGGAACGCGACGCGGCGCCGCGACGGCGGGACGGTCGAGGGGGGCGGGGGCTGGTTCACCGGGTCTCCTTCGGCGACGTGCGGGACAGGACGGGCTGGTCGGGCTGGAGGGCGGCGCGCAGGTGACGCGCCACGGGGCGGCGGGCCGCCCAGGGGACGAGCCGGCGCGACCACCCCGAGGGCCGCGGCGGTCGCTCGGCGGCCCGGAACGGGTCGGTGTCGTAGCGCCGGGCCGGCCACGGTGCCGGACGGGCCGCCGGCGGCGGGCCCGGCTCGGCCCCGTCCTCCCCGGCGAGCAGCACCTCCGGCAGGTGCGTCCACGGGTTGGCCCCCGTGCCCGGGCTGAGGAAGCCGCAGCCGGCGTGCAGCGCGCGCACCCGCGCGGCCGCGGTCGTCACGAGCTCGGCCGGGACGCCGTGCACGAGGTGGCAGAAGCGCCCCGCAGGGCGGGTCAGGGTCCACGGCTGCGGCGTCCACGACCGGTAGGCGTCCCAGTCGCCCTCGAAGACGACGGTGACGTTGCCGACGTCCACGTAGCCGGGGTGGCAGTCGGTCCCCGGGTTGAGGACGACGAACTGCGCCCCGGCGGCCCGGGCCCCGAGCGCGCACGCCGCGTAGTGCTGGAGGTGCTCGAAGTCGCCCGCGACCTGGTCGAGGAAGACGCCGCGGACGCCGTAGCGGGTCACCCACGTCTGCGCGTCGGCGACGACGTCGGCCACGGGCCGGCGGCCGTAGTCGGTGTCGACGTAGCCGACGGTCCGCACGCGGGCCGCGTGGAGCTCCTCGACGACCGGCGCGTACGCCGGGTCGAGCTCCGCCCCGGGGCCGTCGTGGACGTTGACGACGGCGAACCGGACGTGCCGGGCCCCGGCGCACAGCCGACGCCACAGGTCGGGGTCGTCGACCGGGTGGGCGTAGGCCGGGACGGCCAGGGCGAGGCCGCTCACCGGTGGACCGCCGTCGAGGCGAAGCGGGGCATCGTCACCGTGTGCGCGACGCCGAGCGCGGCGACGGCGACGGCGAGCACGGCCAGCCCGACCGTGAGGGCGTCCCCCGGGACGAGCGCGGCGGCGAGCGCGAGCACCGTCCCGGCGGCCGCGGTGAGGACCGCGGCCGCGGTGAAGTCGCCGAGCGACATGAGCGTCGTGGTGAGGAGCAGGAACCCGGCGAGGACGGCGAAGCCCAGCACCCACGGCCACGCCTCCGGGTGCCCGTGCCCCGCGAGCCACGCCCCGGCGCCGGCGGCCACGGCCGTCGCGGCCACAACCTGGCGGGCGAGGGCGGCGCGCAGCTCCCCGACCGCGGTCCCGGCGAAGTGGGCGACGACGCGGGCGCCGGCCGCCACGTCGAGGCAGTGCCGCCGGGCCCGGTGGAGGAGGTGCTCGCCGGTCCCGAACGTCGCGAGCAGCGGGGCGGCGATGACGGCGAGCTCGGCGCCGTCGGCGTCGAGCCGGCCGGTCCGGACGGCGACGACGCTCACCGCGGCGGCGAGGGCCAGGCCGGTGCCGTACCCGACGGCCGCGGCGACGACCCGCAGCTCCGGCTTGCCGACCACGGTCCGCAGGCCTGGCCCGGAGCCGGTGCGCGCCAGGCGGGTCGCCCGGAGGGTCGCGGCCGTGAGGGGGACGCCGACGACGAGCGCCGCGGCGGCCGGCAGCAGCAGCCCGGCGGGCCCGGGCGCCCCGGCGACGTGCGCGGCGACCCCGGAGGCGGCCGTCACCAGCGCGGGGACGAGGGCCGCGGCGAGCCACAGGTCCGACCCGGCGACGACGAGCACCGTCGCGACGACGACGAAGAGCACCTGCGCGCCGGCGGCCAGGGGCACGACGACGCCGGCGCCGAGCGGGAGGCCCGCGAGGACGAGCGCGAAAAGCGTCGCCGCGGCAGCGGCGGTCGCGGCGAGCGAGAGCCGGCCCAGGGCGCGCGACTGCAGGCGCCCGGCGAGGACGTGGCCCAGGACGGACAGCCCCTGGCCGACGGCGATCGAGACGGCGGTCGAGGCCAGGAGGAGCGCGTGCGCGCCGCTGCCGGGCAGGCGGCCGAGGGCGAGGGCCGCGACGAGCGCGGGCAGGACGTACGTGGCGCCGCGCAGCTGGGCGCGCCACCACGGCA
>JBQGCR010000925.1:0-2096 GCA_052038585.1 Kineosporiaceae bacterium | reverse complement strand
GTCCGCGGGGTCGCACGACTCGGCGTACCGCACGGGCAGCCGGGCCGCCTCGTAGCCGTAGCGGACCGAGGCCCCGGCGCCGTCCGGGCCGGGCATGGCCTCGACGCGGCCGTCCCGGTGCACCTGGGCCCAGTCCGGCGGCAGGTCGCTCGCCTCGAGCAGGGCCGTGGTCACCGCACGGCTGCCCGCGGCGAGCTCGCCCCAGCGGGGGTCGCCGCTCGCCTGCTGCAGCACCGCGTAGGCCGCGGGCGAGGCGTACGAGGGGTCGTACGGCGCGGGGTCGCGCCCGGCGGCCCACAGGCCGGGCAGCAGGATGCGCCCGCGCGCCGTCGTCGTCGTGAGGTCGTCGAGCACCGCGGTGCCCAGGGCCGTCCCGGCCCGGGTCCAGGTCGGCTCCCCCCAGCGGGACCCGGCGAGCACGAGCGCCCGGGCGGCGTCGAGGTCGGCGTCGGCGGCCGGCTCCTCGTCGACGACCGCGCCGTCCTCCCAGCGCCAGGCGAGCAGCCCGTCGCCGCGCTGGAGGTTGGCCCGGGTCCACGTCCACACGGCGCCGAAGGTCCGCTCGTCGTCCGCCGCGAGCGCGGCGAGCAGCCCGTACGCCTGGCCCGCGTACACCGTGTCACCGCCCTGGTCGTGGCGCACGACCCGGCCGTCCTCGACGTAGGCGTCGAGGAAGCCGGTGGCCGTCGCCGGGGCCGCGGGCGTCGGACGCGGCTGCGGCGCAGCCGTGCCCGGCCCGGGGCCGCCCGTGACGCGCAGCGCCACGAGACCGACGACGAGGACCGCGACGAGGCAGCCGGCCGCGACGGCGATCCGGGTGCGGCCCGTCACCGCACCGCCCGTCGGCGCCCGGCAGCCGCCGGCCGCGCACGCCGCGACAGCGCCGCACCGGCGCCGGTGAAGGCGAGGGCGAGGACGCCGACGACGAGCGCGGCGGAGGTGCCGCCGGACGCCGGGGCCTGCGTGGCGCCCCAGCCCGCGCCGGTGTCGATCCCGGTGCCCTGGGCCGGCGTCGTCCCCGCTCCGGAGGCGTCGAGGACGGCCTTGAGCGTCTGCCCGCCGGCGGCGTCGTCGAGCACGAGGAGGGTGTTCACGGTGCCCGAGCCGAGCTCGACGGTCGCGCTGCCGCTGCCGTCACCGCTCACGTCGAGCGTCCACGGACCGGCCGGGACGGTGGCGTAGCCGGTCGCCGTGCCGGTGCGGGCGCCCTCGGCGACCTGCAGGCCGGTCGTCGTCGCGACGTCGACGCTGCCCGCGCGGACCGAGGCCTGGACGACCCGGATCCGGGCCGAGCCGCGGTCGGGCTGCGTGAGGTCGTCGGAGAAGACGGCGGTGCGCAGGTCGCTGTTGCGGCCGTAGGCGGCGACGGTGACCGGCGCGTCCTCGGCGACGGTCACCGAGCCGGAGATGACCGGCGGGCTCGACGCGGCGGCACCGGTCGGGACCATGGAGACGACGTAGGTGCCGGCGGGGACGGCCATGTAGTCCGAGACCGCGCCGTAGCCGACCCGCTCGAGGGTGTAGAGGACCTCGCCCCCGCCGAGCGCGGACAGCCGCACGTCGACGGCCTTGGTGTCCGGGGACAGGTGCGCGACGCGCACCCAGCCACGGCTCTGGGCCGCGGGGGCCGCGGACGCCGCGGGGGCGGCGACGACGGCCAGGGCCGCGACGAGCGCGGCGACGACGAGCGCGACGAACGGCGCGCGCCGGGACGTGGTGTGCTGCATGGGAGTTCCTCTCCGTGGCGGTCGGGTCGGGTCGTGCCGGTGGTGCGTCAGGGGGCGGGCAGGAGCCCGGCGGGGGCCCGGGGGCCGAAGGTGACGAGCGTGCCGTCGGGCGTCGCGCGCACCGACTGCGGCGCGACGAGGCCGGACAGCCCGGTGAGCCACGCGCCGGTCCCGTCGTCCTCCCCGGCGCCCGCGGTGACGAGCACCTGGCGCCGCGGGCCGGTCTCGCCTGGCAGCGCCGGGAAGCCGGCGACGGCGACCGGTCCGGTCGCGAGCCGGTCGCCGAGCGCGAGGAGGATCCGGTCGTCGACCTGGCCGGCACGCAGCGCCTCGGCCTCGCCGGCCGGCAGCGACAGCCGCGGGTTGGCC
>JBQGCR010000924.1:0-16179 GCA_052038585.1 Kineosporiaceae bacterium | reverse complement strand
CGGATCACGGTGATCTCGTCGCGCTGGTTGCCGGTGGGCCCGTAGTAGTTGAAGCCGTAGGACAGCTGGGCGTAGCCGCCGATGAGGTGGGTCGGCTTGACGAGCAGCCGGGTGAGCGAGTTGTGGATGCCGCCGCGCTTGCCGGAGACCTCCGACCTCGGCACGTCCACCGTGCGGTCCTTGGCGTGGTACATGTACACCGTCCCCTCGGGCATCCGGTGCGAGACGCAGGCCCGGGCGACGACGACGCCGTTGCGGTTGACCGCCTCGACCCACTCGTTGTCCATGACCCCGATCCGCTCGGCGTCCTGCGCGCTCATCCAGATCTCCGGGCCGCCGCGGGACAGGCTGAGCATGAACAGGTTGTCCTGGTACTCGGAGTGGATCGACCACTTCGAGTGCGGCGTGAGGTACCGGACGGTCACCTGGGCGTTGCCGCGCGAGTCCGTCGCGTCGAGCGTCGGGTCGCCGAAGAGCCGGTGCATGTTGAGCGGCGGCCGGTACGTCGGCAGCTGCTCGCCGAGCTCGGTCATCCACTGGTGGTCGAGGAAGAAGTGCTGGCGCCCGGTGAGGGTGTGCCAGGGCTTCTTCCGCTCGAGGTTGACGGTGAACGGCGAGTACCGCCGGCCGCCGTGCTCGGAGCCGGACCACTCGTGCGAGGTGATGACGGGCACGGGCCGGGACTGGGTGTCCGCGAACGTGATCCGCTTGCCCTCGCTGTCCTCGGCGAGGTCGGCCAGGCGCCGGCCCGTGCGCTTCTCCAGCCAGCGGAAGCCCTCGGTGGCGATCCGGCCGTTCGTCGTGCCGGACAGGGCGAGGATCGTCTCGCAGGCCATCGCCGCGGTCGCGAGCGACGGCCGGTCGCGGAACCGCTCGGGGCGGTCGACGCCGGCGGGCACCGGCGCGGGGCCGTTGACCCGGCGCAGGAGGTCCACCTCGGCGTCCGGGACGACGGGGATGCCCTTGACGACCGTGCCGAGCGTCTCGACGTTCGGGCCGAGCGCCGTCATCATCGCGCCCACCGCGCCGTAGTCCCGCTCGACGGTGACGAGGTTCGGCATCGTCACGCCCGGCACGGGGTCGCACTCGCCCTTCTTCCAGTCCCGGACGACGCCGTGCGGCTGCGCGGTCTCGCCGGGACTGTCGTGCAGCAGGGGGACGGCGACGACGTCGGACCGCACGCCGAGGCGCGGTCCGGCCAGCCGCGAGAACTGCTGCGCGAGAGCGGTGAAGGCGTCGTAGTCGCTGCGGGTCTCCCACGGCGGGGCGATCGCCGGGGTGAAGGCGTGGACGAACGGGTGCATGTCCGTGCTCGACAGGTCGTGCTTCTCGTACCAGGTCGCGGCCGGCAGGAGCACGTCGCTGAACAGGCCGGTGCTCGTCATCCGGAAGTCGAGGGAGACGAAGAGGTCGAGCTTGCCCTCGCTCGGCTCCTCGCGCCAGGTCACCTCGGACGGGCGCCGGTCGGCCGGTGTCTCCTCGGCGCGCACCGAGGCGTCGGTGCCGAGCAGGTGCTTGAGGAAGTACTCGTTGCCCTTGGACGAGGAGCCGAGGAGGTTGGCCCGCCACACCGTGAGCACGCGCGGGAAGTTCTCGGGCGCGCCGGGGTCCTCGCAGGCGAACCGCAGCCGGCCCGCGGCGAGCTCGCGGACCACGTAGTCCTTGGCCGGGATCCCCTCGGCGGCAGCCGCCTCGGCGATGGCGATCGGGTTGCGGTCGAACGTCGGGTAGCTCGGCAGCCAGCCCATCCGGGTGGCCTGGACGATCGTGTCGGCGAGCGCCTTGCCCTCGAACAGGCCCTGGCCGAGGGGCGAGGCGAGCTCGTCGGCGCCGAAGCCGTCGTAGCGCCACTGGTCGGTCGCGAGGTACCAGAAGGCCGTCCCGGCCATCTGCCGCGGCGGGCGCACCCAGTCCAGCGCGAAGGCGAGCTGCGCCCAGCCGGTGTACGGCCGGCACTTCTCCTGGCCGACGTAGTGCGCCCAGCCGCCCCCGTTGACGCCCTGGCAGCCGGTGAGGGTGACGAGGGTGAGGATCGCGCGGTAGATCGTGTCGGAGTGGAACCAGTGGTTGGTCCCCGCGCCGAGCAGGATCATCGAGCGGCCGTTCGTCGCCTCGGCGTTCGCGGCGAACTCGCGGCCGATCCGCTCGACCTGCGCGGCGGGGACGCCGGTGATCTCCTCCTGCCACGCCGGGGTGTACGGCTGCGGGTCGTCGTAGCCGGCCGGCCACGTCCCCGGCAGCGCGGCACCGTCGGGAGCGGTGCGCCCGACGCCGAACTGGGCGAAGAGGAGGTCCATGACGGTCGTCACGAGGTGGCCGCCGACGCGCGTCGCGGGGACGCCGCGGCGCAGCACCGCCCCACCCTCGCGGGGCTGCTCGCTGTGCCCGCCGCGGGTGGGGTCGAGGTCGAAGCGCGGCAGGTCCACCTCGACGGCGTGTGCGCCGTCGCGCCCGAGCAGCGACAGCACGGGGTCCACCCCGTCGAGGTCGAGGTTCCACCGTCCGGCGCCGGTCGCGGTGTGCCGGAAGCCGAGCGAGCCGTTCGGGACGACCGGCGCGCCGGTGGTGGCGTCGAGGACGACGGTCTTCCACTCGCCGCCCTCGGCCGTCGAGCCGTCGAGGTCGGACGCGGTGAGGAAGCGGCCCGGGACGTGGGCGCCGTCCCGCTCGACCAGCGTGAGGAGGAACGGCAGGTCGGTGTACTGCTTGACGTAGTCGGTGAAGTACGGCACCTCGCGCTCGGCGAAGAACTCGCGCAGGACGACGTGGGCCATCGCCATCGCGAGCGCACCGTCCGTGCCGGGGTGGGCGGGCAGCCACTCGTCGGCGAACTTCGTGTTGTCCGCGTAGTCCGGGCTCACCGTGACGACCTTGGTGCCCTTGTAGCGGACCTCGGCCATGAAGTGCGCGTCCGGCGTCCGCGTCACCGGGACGTTCGAGCCCCACATCATGAGGTAGCCGGCGTTCCACCAGTCCGCGGACTCGGGGACGTCGGTCTGGTCGCCGAACACCTGCGGGCTCGCGATCGGCAGGTCGGCGTACCAGTCGTAGAACGAGAGCATCGTGCCGCCGAGCAGGCTGGTGTACCGCGCGCCCGAGGCGTGCGAGGCCATGCTCATCGCGGGGATCGGCGAGAAGCCGGCGACGCGGTCCGGACCCCAGGCCTCGATCGTGTGCACCTGGGCGGCGGCGACGATCTCCAGGGCCTCGGACCACGTCGTGCGGACCAGGCCGCCCTTGCCGCGGGCCCGCTTGTAGCGCCGCGACGTCTCGGGGTCGGAGACGATCGACGTCCAGGCCGCGATGGCGTCCCCGCCGTGCGCGGCCCAGGCCTCGCGCCACCGCTCGAGTAGCACCCCGCGGACGTACGGGTAGCGCACCCGGGTCGGCGAGTAGGTGTACCAGGAGAAGGCCGCGCCGCGCGGGCAGCCGCGGGGCTCGTACTCCGGGGAGTCCGGGCCGACCGACGGGTAGTCGGTCTGCTGGGTCTCCCACGTGATGATCCCGTCCTTGACGTAGACCTTCCACGAGCAGGAGCCGGTGCAGTTGACGCCGTGCGTGGAGCGGACGACCTTGTCGTGGCTCCACCGGTCGCGGTAGAAGGCGTCGCCCTGACGGCCACCGCTCAGGTGCAGCGACCGCAGGTCGGCCGAGACGGCCGACGGCTGGAGGCTGCGGCGGGCGCGCAGGACCGACGAGACGAGCGGGTCGGCGAGCAGCCCCTGGGCAGGGCTCGGCGGGGAGGAAGCAGAAGGCGGCACGCTGACAGCCTTCGTCCCGGGGACCTGGGAGGGCGAGGGACCTTCTCCCCCACCTGCAGGGACCATCGCCGCCCCGGGACGTAAGGCCCGGGGACCTTGTGCCGCCCGACAGGGGGCCATGGCCGCTGCCGCCGCGACCCCTGCCGCGTCGAGAGTTCCACCGTGACCACTCCCGCGACCACGTCCGCGCCCGGCGCGCCGGCTCCCGCCGGCCCCGCCGGTGCCCCGACGCCCCCTGCCACGGCCGGCGAGCGCACCCGCGTGCTCACGCTCTCGACGGCCGGCTTCACGCTGATGTTCGCCGTCTGGCTCATGTTCGGCATCCTCGGCATCCCGATCCGCACGGAGTTCGGGCTCACCGACGTCCAGCTGTCCTGGATCACGAGCGTCGCGATCCTCAACGGCTCGGCCTGGCGCCTGCTCACCGGCATCGCCGCGGACCGCTGGGGCGGCCGCCGGGTCATGACGCTCATGCTCGCCGTCACCGCGGTGCCGTGCGTGCTCGTCGCCAACGCCGCGTCCTACGAGGCGCTGCTCTTCTACGCCTTCCTCGTCGGCTTCGCCGGCAACGCGTTCAGCGTCGGCATCTCGTGGAACAGCGCCTGGTGGCCGCGCGAGCGGCAGGGCCTGGCGCTCGGCGTCTTCGGCGCCGGCAACGTCGGCGCCTCGGTGACCAAGTTCATCGGCCCCGTCATCATCGTCTCGGTGCCCGCGGCCGGCTGGGCCGGCGGCCTGGTCCCCGGCGGCTGGCGGTTCGTGCCGATGGTCTACGCGGCGCTGCTCGTCCTGCTCGCCGTCCTCACGTGGACGCTCACGCCGCGGGTCGACCGCCGGCCCGGCCGAGGCCGCCCGCTGCGCGACCAGCTGCGGCCGCTGCGCTCGGTCCGCGTGTGGCGGTTCAGCCTCTACTACGTCGTCGTCTTCGGCGCCTACGTCGCGCTGTCGGCGTGGCTGCCGAAGTACTACGTCGACGTCTACGACGTCCCGCTCCACGAGGCCGCGCTGCTCACGGCGCTGTTCATCTTCCCCGCGTCGCTGCTGCGCCCCCTCGGCGGGCACCTGTCCGACCGGCTGGGCGCCCGCCGGGTCATGTACGCGACGTTCGCGGTCATGCTCGTCTCGAGCGGCGTGCTCGCGATGCCATACGGGCACATCACGATCGACTTCGCCGACGGTACGAGCCGCGACGTCGCGCCGTGGTCCCTCGGGATCGCCGGCTTCACCGCGCTCGTCGTCGCCCTGGGTGTCGCGATGGGCGTCGGCAAGGCCGCGGTCTACAAGCACATCCCCGAGTACTTCCCCGCCGACGTCGGCGCCGTCGGCGGCCTCGTCGGCATGCTCGGCGGCCTCGGCGGCTTCTTCCTCCCCCCGGTCTTCGCCTACGCCCAGCGCTGGACCGGGGCGCCGCAGAGCACCTTCGGCGTCCTGTTCGTCGTCACCCTCGTGGCGGCGCTGTGGATGCACGTCACGGTGCACCGCATGATGCACGCCCACACCCCGCACCTGCACCACACGTTCGACGTCCCTGCCTGACTCCCGCCTGCCCGAACACCCGCCCCCCACCGAACGAGGACCACCGATGACGACGACGACGCCCCGCCCACCCGCGCAGCAGCGCGGGGAGTGGCTCACCGACTGGGACCCCGAGGACCCCACCCGCTGGGACCCCCGGCTCGCCTGGACCACCCTGGCCGTCACGACGTACTGCCTGAACCTCGGCTTCGTCGCCTGGTTCCTCGTCAGTGCGATCGCCCCGCGGCTGAACACCATCGGGTTCGGGCTCGAGCAGGGCCAGCTCTACTGGCTCGCCGCGATGCCGGGCCTGGCCGGCGGCCTGCTGCGCCTGGTGTGGATGTTCCTGCCGCCGGTGCTCGGCACCCGCCGGCTCGTCACGTACTCGACGGCGCTGCTGGCCATCCCGCTCGTCGGGTGGGGCTGGGCGGTCCGCGACCCGCAGACCCCGTACGCGGTTCTGCTCCTGCTCGCCTTCGCCTGCGGCATCGGCGGCGGCGTCTTCTCCGGCTTCATGCCGAGCACCTCGTACTTCTTCCCCCGGGCCAAGCAGGGCACCGCTCTGGGCATCCAGGCGGGCGTCGGCAACTTCGGCGTCAGCGTCGTGCAGTTCCTCGTGCCGTGGGTCATCGGCTTCGCCCTGCTCGGCACCTCGTCCATCGCCCCGGAGGCCTCGGTCGACCCGAGGACGGGCGAGGCCGGCACGACCTGGCTGCACAACGCGGGCCTGGTGTTCCTGCCGTGGGTCGCGCTCGGGGTGGTCCTGGCCTGGACGCTGCTGCGCTCGGTCCCGGTGCAGGCGAACGTGCGCCAGCAGCTCGACATCTTCGGCGAGAAGCACACCTGGCTCATGACGGCGCTCTACATCATGACCTTCGGGGTGTTCTCCGGTTTCGCCGCCCAGTTCGGCCTGCTCATCAGGAACCTCTACGGCGGCTTCGAGGACGCGCCCGACCCGCTGGCCTTCGCCTTCCTCGGCCCGCTGGTCGGCTCGGCCGCCCGCGTGCTCTGGGGTCCCCTGTGCGACCGGTTCGGAGGCGCCGTGTGGACGGTCGTCTCCGGCGTCGGCATGACGCTGAGCACCGTCTTCACCGCCTTCTGGCTCACGCCCGCCGACCGCGGCGAGTTCACCTGGTTCCTCACGGGCATGCTCGCGATCTTCTTCTTCGCCGGCGTGGGCAACGCCTCGACCTTCAAGCAGATGCCGATGATCTTCGAGCGGCGTCAGGCGGGCGGGGTCATCGGCTTCACCGCGGCGATCGCGGCCTTCGGCCCGTTCATCGTCGGGGTCAGCCTGTCCGCGATCTCGCCGACGACGTTCTTCCTCGGCTGCGCGGTGTACTTCGCCGCGTGCGTCATCGTCGCCTGGCACTTCTACGCGCGCCCCGGCGCCGAGCGCCCGAGCTGAGCGCACCCGCCGCACCGGCTCGTTAGCATCGGTGCGTGGGCGACGACGGCACGGCACCCGAGGGCGAGGTGCGCGAGCTGCTCGACGCCGTGATCGGGGTCGGCGAGGGTCTGGACCTGCCGGAGGTCCTGCGCCGCATCGTGTCCACCGCCTGTGCCGTGACCGGCGCCCGGTACGCCGCCCTCGGCGTCCGCGAGGCCGGCGGGGGCGTGGGCGAGTTCTACAGCCACGGCATGGACGACGCCGAGCGCGCCCTGCTCGGCGGCACCGCGCCCCACGGGCGCGGTGTGCCCGGGCTCCTGCTGCGCGAGGACGCCGCGCCGCTGCGGCTCGACGACCTCACGGCCCATCCGGCCTCGGTCGGCTGGCCGGACGGCCACCCGGCGATGACGACCTTCCTCGGCGTCCCCATCCGCGTCGGCGCGTTGCTGTTCGGCACCCTCTACGTCGCCGACCGCGCGGACGGGCGGCCGTTCTCGGCCGCGGACGCGGCCGCGCTCGCGGCGCTCGCGTCCGCGGCGGGGGTCGCCGTCGGCAACGCCCGGCTCTACGCCGCGGCGCGCCGCCGGCAGACGTGGTGGGAGGCCGCGAGCGAGGCGGTGCACGCGGTGCTCGACGCCCAGGAGGGGGACGACGGCCTCGCCGCCGTGGCGCGGATCGCCGCCGAGGCGGCCGGTGCGGACCTCGTGGCCGTCCACCTCGACGACCTCGGCGCCCTGCGCCGGGCCGCCGCGCACGGCACGGGCGCCGCCGACCTGCCGCGCGACAGGGACGACGACGGCGGGTCCGACCGCTGGCTGCCCCACGGCCACCGGCTCGACGGCGGCCTGCAGGTGAGCGTGCCGATGGTGCTCGGCGGCCACCGGATCGGCGCCCTCGGTCTGGCGTGGGCGCCGGGCCCGGTGCCGGACGAGGAGGACCTCGTCCTCGTCCGGACCTTCGCCGAGCGGGTGGCCCTGGCCGTCGAGGCGTCGCGCGCCGCCGCCGACCGCGCCGCGCTCGCCCTGCTGCGCGACCGGGACCGGATCGCCCGCGACCTGCACGACCTCGTCATCCAACGGCTCTTCGCGATCGGCCTGTCCCTGCAGGCGGCCGGCAACGTGGCCCGGGTGCCGGAGGTCGCGACGCGGCTCGCCCGTGCCGTGGACGACCTCGACGACACGATCAAGGACGTCCGCCGCACGATCTTCCAGCTCCACGGCACCGCGGTGCGCTCACCGCTGCGCGACGAGCTCGAGGAGCTCGTCGCCGCGTGCCGCGCCGACGTCGGGGTCCCGGTGCGGCTCGACGTCGAGGGCCCGATCCTCGCGGTGCCCGACGACGTCGCACCGGACGTCGTCGCCGTCGTCCGCGAGGGCCTGTCCAACGTCGCCCGGCACGCCCGCGCCTCGAGCGCCGCCGTGACCCTGCGGATCGGGCGGGCGCTTGAGCTCGAGGTCCGCGACGACGGCGAGGGGGTCTCCTCGGACCGCCGCAGCGGGCTGGCCAACCTCGAGGGGCGCGCCGTGGCGCGCGGCGGCTCGATGCGGCTCGAGTCGGCGCCCGACGCCGGCACCCGCCTCGTGTGGCGGGTCCCCCGGCGGTGACCGGCCGCCGTCAGGGGCGGCGGCGCCCGACCTCGTAGACCGCTGCCTGCGTGCGGCGCTCGAGACCGAGCTTGGCGAGGATGCTCGACACGTAGTTCTTCACGGTCTTCTCGGCGAGGAACATCTCCTCGGCGATCTCCCGGTTGCTCAGCCCGTCCCCGATGAGCGCGAGCACCCTCTGCTCCTGGTCGGACAGCCCGGCCAGCCGCGGGTCCCCCGCCCCCGCACCGGACCGCAGCCGGTCCAGGACCGTCGCCGTGACGGCGGGGTCGAGCAGCGACTGCCCGGCCGCGACACGGCGCACGGCGTCGACGAGGGCGGCGGCGCGCACCTCCTTGAGCAGGTAGCCGCTGGCGCCGGCCATGATGGCGGCGAAGAGCGCGTCGTCGTCCTCGTACGAGGTGAGGATCAGCGCGCGGATCGAGGGGTCGACCGCGCGGACGTCGCGGCACACGTCGACCCCCGAGCCGTCCTCCAGCCGGGCGTCGAGGATCGCGACGTCGGGCCGCAGGGCCGGGATCCGCCGGGTCGCCTGCGCCGCCGACCCGGACTGCCCGACGACCTCGATGTCGGCCTCGGCCGACAGCAGGTCGGCGATGCCGCGGCGGACGATCTCGTGGTCGTCCAGGAGGAAGACCCGGATGCGCTCGGCCATGGTGCAGAGCCTATGCGCCACGGGCCGGGACCTCCGACCGGCACGGCGGGGACTTCCTCCCCTGCCCGGTCGAAGGTGCGGCGGGCAGGCTCGACGGGTGACACGCACCCTGAGCCCTCGCGAGTGCCGCGACCTCGTGGCCGCCACGGGCTTCGGCCGCGTCGCGTTCACCGACCGGGCGATGCCGGCGATCGCGGCGGTGGAGGTCGGCGTCGGCGCCGACGGCGTGCTGCTCACCGTGCCGTCGGCCTCCCGGCTCGCGACCGCGCTGCGGGACAGCGTCGTCGCGCTCCAGGTGGACGACCCGCAGGCGGGCTGGTGCGTCACCGTCACCGGCCCGACCCGGCTGCAGGCGACGGTGGACGGCCGGGCCGTGCTCGTGCTCGAGCCGACGCTGTGCTCGGGGACGGCCCAGGTGACGGCCCAGGTGACGGCCCACGTGACGGCTCAGGTGACGGCTCAGGTGGCGGCTCAGGAGATCGCGGCCAGGGTCAGCGGGTCCTCCTGCCCGCCGTAGTACTTCTCCAGGGCCGCGGCGAAGAGCGGATCGTCCGGCGCGGCACGGGCGAAGAGCGTCAGGCACGAGCGGGTCTTCAGCGCGTCGACGTCGCCGAGGACGGGCACGGGGTCGTCGCCCGGCAGGTCGAGCAGGGCCCGGACGCACTCGCGCAGGCGCGGGCCGAGGACCGGGTGGGCGAGGTACGCCCGGGCCTCGTCGAGGCCGTCGAGCGCGTACCGCGCGGCCGTGGGGCTGCGCCCGAGCCCGGCGACCTGGGGCAGGACGAACCAGATCCAGTGGCCGCGCTTGCGGCCGGCGCGCAGCTCCGCGAGGGCCGCCTCGTGGACGCCGCCGGACTGCGCGTCGACGAAGCGCTCGAGGTCCACGGCG
Source organism: Kineosporiaceae bacterium (assembly GCA_052038585.1). Lineage (GTDB taxonomy): Bacteria > Actinomycetota > Actinomycetes > Actinomycetales > Kineosporiaceae > JBQGCR01. The sequence continues at coordinate 6,368 of JBQGCR010000924.1, read as the reverse complement.
CCGCTCAGAACTGGATCCCGCGGGTCAGGGCGCCGTCGACGACGAGGTTCGTGCCGGTCGTGAAGCTCGAGACCGGGCTGGCGAGGAAGACGATCGCCGCCGCCATCTCCTGCGGGGTGCCCATCCGCCCGGTCGGGTTGAGCCCGAGCGCGTAGTCGTAGAGCTCGGTGTTGCCGTGCTTGATCTGGTCCCAGACCCCGTCGTCGAAGAAGGTGTTGCCGGGGCTCACCGTGTTGGCCCGGATCCCCTTGCCCGCGAGCTGGAACGCCAGCCCCGCGGTGTAGGCGACGAGCGCCGACTTGACCGTCCCGTAGGGGCCGGAGGCGAAGTCGACCTCGCGGCCGGACACCGAGGACACCGTGACGAGCGCGCCGGCGTCGCTGCGCTCGAGGTGCGGCAGGACCGCCTTGTAGAGCCGGACGGTGCCGAGCAGGTCGACCCGCAGGGACGCCTCCCAGCTCTCGTCGGTGTCCGGGATCGCGAGCGCGGACACGTTGGAGACCGCGACGTCCACCCCGCCGAGCGCGGCCGCGGCCTGCTCGACGAACCCGGTGACGGCGGCGGCGTCGCCGACGTCGGCGACGACGCCGTGGACGACGGCACCGCCGGCCGACAGGGCCTCGGCCGTCGCCGTCACCTCGTCGGCCTTGCGCGCGCAGAAGGCGACGTGCGCGCCCTCGGCGAGGAAGGCCTCGACCGTGGCACGGCCGATGCCCTTCGTGCCGCCGGTGACGACGACCTTGCGACCGGTCAGCTGCAGATCCATCGGTGCTCCTGGCTCAGAGGGACGGGACGGGGGACGGGGTCTTCAGAGCCCGAGGCCGGCGGCCCGGGCCCGCAGGTCGGCGTGGATGCCGCCGAAGGCGTCCGCCTGCGGCAGCAGCGACTTCGCGGCCTTGACGACGACGGAGTAGTTCGCGTCGACGACGTTGGCGACGGGCACCTCGGTGATCTGGGAGAGCAGCTGGTAGGCGTCCATCCGGTGCAGGCCGTAGAGCTCGGTGAACCAGCCGACGAGCTCGAGCTGGCCGATCCGCCACGAGTCCTCCATCGGCCGGGACGAGCCGACCGTCATCCAGTGCGTGTCGTCCTCGAGGCGGGGCCACGACGGCGCCTGCGCGACACCGGACTTCACGAGGTCGACGATCACCGTCGTCGTCATCGCCCCCTCGACGGCCGTCCCGCAGGCCTCGCCCTCGCCCTGGCGGTAGTGGCCGTCCCCGAGCGAGAACAGCGCGCCCTCGACGTTGACGGGCAGGAAGCACGTCGTCCCCGCCCGCATCTGCGGGGTGTCCATGTTGCCGCCGAACCGCTCCGGCACGAGCGAGGTGCGCACCTCGCCGGCGGGCGGGGCGACGCCGACGGTGCCGAGCATCGGCTCGACGGGCAGCTCGACGGTGAAGTCGCCGTGCCGGGCGACGAAGCCGACCGTGTTGCGCACCGAGTCGAGCTCGTAGATCCACGTGGTGTCCGGCAGCGGGTCCTGCAGCGTCGCCGTCCGGTCGGTGCTCGTCAGCCCGCCGAAGAACGGGATCGCCGCCGAGACGCCCCACGACCGGGCGGGCGTGAGGTCGACGAAGTGGATCGCGAGGGTGTCCCCCGGCACGGCGCCCTCGACCCAGAACGGACCGGTCTGCGGGTTGACGTACCGCAGGTCCACCTTCGCGCTCGACAGGTCGTCGACGCTGCGCAGCGAGTGGTTGAAGGCGTCCTCGGACCACAGCCGCAGCGCGGTGCCGGGCCTGACCCGCATGACCGGCGCGACGCCGCCGAAGGTGTAGGCGTACTGCTCGCGCGTGGGCGTGAACTCGACGAGGTCCATGGTGGCGGATCGTAGGGTCCCGGGGCGTGCGCCGTCACGGGTCGCCGTACGGTGTGTCCATGGGTGAGGGCAGCGTCGCGACGGGCACCGTCCGCGCCGGGGTCGTCGTCACGGGCACCGAGGTGCTCACCGGCCGGGTCGCCGACCGCAACGGTCCGTGGCTGGCCGAGCAGCTGCGCCGGCTCGGGGTCGACGTCGGCCGGGTCGTCGTCGTCGGCGACCGGCCCGCCGACCTCGAGGCCGCGCTGCGCCACCTGCTCGCCGACCACGACCTCGTCGTCACCAGCGGCGGCCTCGGTCCGACGGCGGACGACCTCACCGCCCGGGTCGTCGGCGACCTCCAGGGCCGCCCCTCCGAGCTCGACGAGGCGACCTACGCCGCCGTCGCCGCGATCGTCGCCGACCTCCTCGCACGGCGCCGGTGGGACGTCGACCCCGAGGCGCTCGACGCCGGCACGCGCAAGCAGGCCATGGTGCCCCGCGGCGCGACCGTGCTGCCGCCGGTCGGCACCGCGCCGGGCCTCGTCGTCCCGCCCGCCGAGGGCCGCGCCGGCGCGCCCGTCGTCGTCCTGCCGGGACCGCCGTCGGAGCTGCGCGGCATGTGGCCGAGCGCCGTCGCCTCCCCCGCCGTCCGCGCGGTGCTCGACCGGGCCCGCCCGCTCCTGGAGGACCAGGTGCTCCTCTACGGCACGCTCGAGGCCGACCTCGCGGCGACGCTGCGCCGCGTCGAGGACCGGCTCGACGGGCTCGAGGTGAGCACGTGCCTGCGCAGCGGAGAGCTCGAGGTCGTCACCCGCTACTCCCCCGACCGGCAGCCGCAGGTCGACCTGCTGCGCGAGACGCTGCTCGCGGACTACCCGCGCACCGTCTTCAGCACCGACGGCCGCGACGTCGACGACGTCGTCGCCGACGCCCTGCGCGAGCGCGGCTGGACCGTCGCCGTCGGCGAGTCCTGCACCGGCGGGCTGCTCGGCGGCCGCCTCACCGCGCGCGCCGGGTCCTCGGCGTGGGTGCTCGGTTCCGTCGCGGCCTACGCGAACCGCGCGAAGACCGCCCTGCTCGGCGTCCCCGAGGCGCTGCTCGTGGCGCACGGCGCGGTGAGCGAGGAGGTCGCCGTCGCGATGGCCGAGGGGGCCCGCCGGGCGTTCGGGGCCGACGTCGGCGTCGGCGTCACCGGCGTCGCCGGCCCCGGCGGCGGCAGCGACGACAAGCCCGCCGGCACCGTCCACCTCGCCGTCGTCACCCCCGGCGCGACCCGAACCCGCCGTCTCCTGCTCCCCGGCGGTCGCGAGTCGGTCCGCTCCGGCGCGACGACCGCCGCCCTCCACGAGCTCCGCCGCACCCTCCTCGGCTGACGACCGCCGCAGCGTGCATGATCGCCGCCGCAGCGTGCATGATCGCGCGGTAGATGGGTGCGTGATCATGCACCTCATGTCGCCGATCATGCACAGGGTCCGCGCGGTCGCGGGGTCGCCCGGGCGCGCCTAGCGTCGCGGTATGCCCACCGTCGCCCGAGTCCTCGTCACCGCCCTCGCCTCGCTCGGGGTCCGAACCGTCTGGGGCGTCGTCGGGGACGCGCTCAACCCGCTCACCGACGCGATCCGGACCACCGACGGCATCGACTGGGTCGGGGTGCGGCACGAGGAGACCGGCGCGTTCGCGGCCTCGGCCCAGGCGCAGCTCAGCGGGACGCTCGGGGTGTGCATGGGCACGGTCGGGCCCGGCTCGGTCCACCTGCTCAACGGCCTCTACGACGCGAAGAAGTCGCACGCGCCGGTGCTCGCGATCTGCGGCCAGGTCCCGCTCGCCCAGGTCGGCAGCGAGTACTTCCAGGAGGTCGACAACGACCTGCTCTTCGCCGACGTCGCCGCGTTCCGCGCCACGGTGACCAGTCCCGACCAGCTCCCCCGGCTGCTCGAGCAGGCGGTGAACAGCGCGTACGCGGCGCAGGGCGTGGCCGTGCTGACGGTGCCGGGCGACGTCGGCGAGCTCGACGTGCCCGACGGCCGCGCACCGCGCTTCGTCACGAACCGGCCTGTGCCGCACCCGGACCCGGCCGCGCTCGACGCCGCGGTCCGGCTCGTCGACGAGGCGTCCCGGGTGACGCTCCTCGCCGGCATCGGGGCCGCGCACGCCCGGGAGTCCCTGCTCGCGCTGGCCGACCGGCTCCAGGCGCCGATGGTCCTCACCCTCAAGGCCAAGGAGGCGCTCGAGGACGCCAACCCGTTCGAGATCGGCCAGAGCGGGCTCATCGGCAACCCGGCGACGAAGACGGCGTTCGACGACGCCGACCTGCTCCTCATGGTCGGCACCGACTTCCCCTACCCCGACTGGCTGCCGGACGGCACGACGACGGTGCAGGTCGACTCCCGGGCCGAGCACATCGGACGGCGCACCGCCGTCGACGTCGGGCTCGTCGCCGACGCCGGGGTCGCGCTCGAGGCGCTGACGGCGCGGGTCGCCGCGAAGCCGGACCGCGCGCACCTCGACAGGGCGCGCTCGCAGTACCGCTCCTGGCTGGACCGGCAGCAGGGCCTCGTCGGGGACGGCGACGGCGAGGAGCGCGGCTCGCTCGTCGGCCGGGTCGCCGCCCGGCTCCGCGAGCCGGCGGAGAACCCGCAGGGCCGGGTGCGCCCCGAGCGGCTCGCCGCCGTCGTCGACCGGCTCGCGGCGGCCGACGCGGTCCTCACCGCCGACACCGGCATGTCGACGGTCTGTGTCTCGCGCTTCGTGCGGATGCGCGGCCGGCGCCGGCTCGTCGGCTCGTTCAACCTCGGGTCGATGGCCAACGCCCTGCCGCAGGCGCTGGGCGCCCAGGCGCTCGAGCCGCACCGGCAGGTGGTCGCCTTCTGCGGCGACGGTGGCCTGCTCATGCTGCTCGGCGACCTCGCGACCGCCGTCGACGCGCGGCTGCCCGTCAAGCTCGTCGTCTTCGACAACCAGCGGCTCGGCATGGTCAAGCTCGAGCAGGAGCAGACCGGCCTGCCCGAGACCGGGACGGTGCTGCGCAACCCGGACCTCGCGGCGGTCGCCCGGGCCATGGGCCTGACCGGGATCCGGGTCGAGGGTGACGACGACCTCGAGGACGCCGTCGCCACCGCGCTGGCGACGCCCGGCCCGGTGCTGCTCGACGTGCTCACCGACCCCGACGCCGTGGCGCTGCCGCCGCACGCGACGCCGTCCCAGGCGGTCGGCTTCGCGGTCGCCAAGGTCAAGGAGACGCTGGGCCGCGGCGACGGCTGAGCGACCCGTGGGCCATGATGCTCCGATGGCGACCATCGTCTTCGTCCACGCCCACCCCGACGACGAGGCCAGCGCGACCGCCGGGTCCATGGCCCGCGCCTCGGACGAGGGCCACCGCGTCGTCCTCGTCGTCGCCACCGACGGCGACCACGGCACCGCGCCCGAGGACCTGCCGGACGGCCGGACCGTCGCCGAGCACCGGCGCACCGAGGTGGCCCGCTCGGCCGAGGTCCTCGGGGTGGCCCGGGTCGAGTGGCTGGGCTACGCCGACTCGGGCATGACCGGCTGGGAGCAGAACTCCGCGCCGCGGGCGTTCATGAACGCCGACCTCGACACGGCGGCCCGCGCGCTCGCCGACGTGCTCGACGAGGAGGACGCCGACGTCGTCGTCGGGTACGACTGGCACGGCGGCTACGGCCACCCCGACCACGTCATGGTGCACCGCGTCGTCCGCCGCGCCGTCGAGCTCGCCGCCGGCCGGCCGCGGCTGCTCGAGACGACGATGAACCGGGACGCGATGCGCGAGATGTTCCGCGCCGCCCAGGCCGCCGGGGTCGTCGTCGGCGACGACGAGGGCGAGTGGGACCCCGACGGCCCCGGCGACGACGGCAACCCGATCGGCACGCCGGAGGCGGAGATCCACCTGCGCGTCGACGTGCTGCCCCAGCTCGCCCGCAAGCGCGCCGCGCTGCAGGCGCACGCCAGCCAGACGACCGACGTCGGCATGATGCTCGGGCTGCCCGAGGAGGCGTTCACCGCGATGTTCCGCGACGAGTACTACATCGAACCCGGCCGGGAGCCCGGGATGCGGACGGGCTGGATCTTCGACGCCTGAGCCCTGACGCCCTGAGAACTAGGGCGCGACCGGGGCGGACGGCAGCTGCGGCGGGCGGCGGGACGGCCAGTCCGTCGCCCGGTGGTAGGCCTGCCCGACGGCGAGCACCTGCGCGTCCGCCCCGGACGGCCCGACGAGCTGCATGCCCGTCGGCAGGCCCGCCGCGCCGAAGCCGACGGGGACGGCGAGCGACGGCAGCCCGATGAGGCTGACCGGGACGACGACCTCCATCCAGCGGTGGTAGGTGTCCATCGTCCGGCCGGCCACCTCCCGCGGCCAGCGCCACTCGACGGGGAACGGCCAGACCTGGGCCGCGGGCAGGACGAGGAGGTCGAAGCGCTCGAACAGCCGTGCGGCGGAGGCGAACCAGCGCGAGCGCGTCTCGCTCGCGGTCCAGACGGCCGACGCCGGCAGGTCCAGGCCCTGCTCGATCTCCCACAGCGTCTCCGGCTTGAGCTGCTCGCGGCG
>JBQGCR010000923.1:0-5293 GCA_052038585.1 Kineosporiaceae bacterium | reverse complement strand
GTGTCGAAGGCGCGCGCGGCCGCGGCGTAGGCGGCGTCGACGTCGGCCGCCGAGGAGACGGGCGCGCTGGCGACGACCTGCCCGGTGGTCGGGTCGACGACGTCGCTGCGGGCGTCCGTCGTCGGGTCGACGTACCCGCCGTCGACGAAGTTGCGCAGGACGCGGGGCGAGTCGCTCACGGTGGTCTCCTCGAGGAGTCGGTCCGACGGGTGCGCCTCGGGACTCTACCCGCGCGGGACCGGAATCGGCAGTCCCGACCCCGGGTAACTGCCGATTACGTCGCCGAAACGCGCCCGTGACGACGGATTCACTTGCCAGCCGCACCGACGGCAGGCCAGGATGGGCGCGTGGTCACCCGGAACGGTCGCGCTCCCGCCCACCCGCTCGACGAGACGTCGAAGCGGATCATCGAGCAGCTCCAGGAGGACGGCCGCCGTCCGTACGCCGCCATCGGCAAGGCCGTCGGCCTGTCCGAGGCGGCCGTGCGCCAGCGCGTCCAGCGGCTGCTCGACTCGGGCGTCATGCAGATCGTCGCGGTGACCGACCCGATGCAGGTCGGCTTCGCCCGCCAGGCGATGATCGGCATCCGGGTCGAGGGCGACATGACGCGCGTCGCCGACCAGCTCGCCGAGATGCAGGAGATCGACTACGTCGTCGTCACCGCCGGCTCGTTCGACCTCCTCGTCGAGGTCGTGTGCGAGGACGACGACCACCTGCTCGACCTGCTCACCCAGCGGATCCGGGCCCTGCCCGAGGTCCGCAGCACCGAGACCTTCGTCTACCTGAAGCTGCGCAAGCAGCTCTACAACTGGGGTACCCGATGACCATCACGCCGCAGACCGTCGACAGCGCGCCGAGCAGCGTCGCCGACAGGGCGCGCGACCACCTCTGGATGCACTTCACGCGCCACTCCACCTACGAGGACGGCGGGCAGGTGCCCGTCATCGTCAAGGGCGAGGGCGCCTACGTCTGGGACGACAAGGGCCGGCGCTACTTCGACGGCCTCTCCGGCCTGTTCACCGTGCAGGTCGGCCACGGCCGCACCGAGCTCGCCGAGGCCGCCGCCAAGCAGGCCGCCGAGCTCGCCTTCTTCCCGCTGTGGTCCTACGCCCACCCGAGGGCGGTCGAGCTCGCCGAGCGGCTCGCCGCGAGCGCCCCCGGCGACCTCGACCGGGTCTTCTTCACCACCGGCGGCGGCGAGGCCGTCGAGACGGCGTGGAAGCTGGCCAAGCAGTACTGGAAGCTCGTCGGGAAGCCGATGAAGCACAAGGTCATCTCCCGCTCGGTCGCCTACCACGGCACCCCGCAGGGAGCCCTGTCCATCACCGGCATCCCGGCCGCCAAGGAGATGTTCGAGCCCCTGGTGCCCGGTGGCTTCAAGGTGCCGAACACCAACCTCTACCGGGCGCCCGAGCACCTGCGCGAGGACCCGAAGGCGTTCGGGCTGTGGGCCGCCGACCGGATCGCCGAGGCCATCGAGTTCGAGGGCCCGGACACCGTGGCCGCCGTCTTCCTCGAGCCGGTGCAGAACTCCGGCGGCTGCTTCCCGCCGCCGCCCGGCTACTTCGACCGGGTGCGCGAGATCTGCGACCGGTACGACGTGCTCCTCGTCTCGGACGAGACGATCTGCGCGTTCGGCCGGATCGGCGGCATGTTCGCGTGCGAGGACCTGCGCTACCAGCCGGACATCATCACCTGCGCCAAGGGCATGACGAGCGGCTACTCCCCCATCGGCGCGATGATCGCCTCCGAGCGGCTCTTCGAGCCGTTCAAGAAGGGGACGACGTACTTCCCGCACGGGTACACCTTCGGCGGCCACCCGGTCTCCGCCGCGGTGGCCCTGGCCAACCTCGACATCTTCGACCGCGAGGGCCTCTACGACAACGTCCGCACCAACGGGCCGGCGTTCCGCGCGACCCTGGAGAAGCTGCTCGACCTGCCCATCGTCGGCGACGTCCGCGGCGAGGGGTACTTCTACGGGATCGAGCTCGTCAAGGACAAGGCGACCCGGGAGACGTTCGACGACGACGAGGCCGAGCGCCTGCTGCGCGGCTTCCTGTCCAAGGCGCTGTTCGAGGCCGGGCTGTACTGCCGCGCCGACGACCGCGGCGACCCGGTGGTCCAGCTCGCGCCGCCGGTCACCGTCGGGCAGAGCGAGTTCGACATGATCGAGTCGACGCTGCGCTCGGTGCTCACCGAGGCCTGGGCCCGCCTGTGACGCAGGCGTCCCCGGCCCCGGGGCGCGGCCGCACCGACGTGCGGCGCGCCCCGGAGAAGCAGGTGCGCGACCGGGCGGCGCTCGACGCCCTGCTCGACGCCGCGCTCGTCGCGCACGTCGCCGTCGTCGACGACGGCCTGCCGTACGTCGTGCCGCTCGGCTGCGCCCGGGACGGGGACCGGCTGCTCCTGCACGGCTCGACCGGGTCGCGGGCGTTCCGGGCGCTGGCCGCCGGGGCGCCGACGTGCGCGACCGTGACGATCCTCGACGGTGTCGTCGTCGCCCGCAGCCGCTTCGAGTCCTCGATGACGTACCGCAGCGCGATGGTGCTCGGCCGGTGCACCGCCCTCGACGGCGACGACAAGGAGGCGGCGCTGGAGACGCTCTCCCGGTCGCTGCTGCCCGGCGTCGACTGGCAGCGGCCGCCGAACCGCAAGGAGCTCGCGGCGACGACGATCCTCGCGCTGCCGCTCGACGAGTGGTCGCTCAAGGTGTCGGCGAAGGCGGGCCCGGACGACGAGCCGGACGACGTCGCGCTGCCCGTGTGGGCCGGCGTCGTCCCCCTCGTCCACGCCTGGGGCCCGGCGCAGCCCGCACCGGACCTGCACCCCGACGTCGACCCCGTTGCGCCGCAGGCGGTCCGGGACTGGCCGCAGGGCCGCGCATGAGCGTGCGGGACGCGTCGCTCTGGCTCGACCAGCTCGCCGCCTCGGGCGAGGACGACCTCGCGCCGCGGCCGGCGCTGGCGGGGGACGCCGACGTCGACGTCTGCGTGGTCGGCGCCGGCTACACCGGGCTCTGGACCGCGTACCACCTCCTGCGCCAGGACCCGACGCTCTCGGTGCTCGTCGTCGAGAAGGAGGTCGCGGGGTTCGGCGCGAGCGGGCGCAACGGCGGCTGGTGCTCGGCGCTGTTCCCGCAGGCGACCGCGGCGCTCGTGCGCTCCCACGGCCGGGACGCGGCCCTCGCGCTGCGCCGCGCGATGAACGACACGGTGGACGAGGTCGGGCGGGTGGCCGCCGAGGAGGGGATCGACTGCCACTTCCGCAAGGGTGGCTCGGTGTACCTCGCCCGCACCCCCGTCCAGCTGCAGCGGGCGCGGGCCGCCGTCGAGGCGGACGCGGCGCTCGGCGGGGTCGACGGGCTGCGCCTGCTCGACCGGGACGAGGCGCGCGAGCGGGTGGGCGCCGCCGGCGTCCTCGGCGCCGCCTTCACACCGCACTGCGCGCGGATCCACCCGGCACGGCTCGTCCGCGGTCTCGCGGCCGCGGTCGAGCGGCGCGGCGGCCGCATCGTCGAGGGCACGCCCGCCCTGCGCGTCGTCCCCGGCAACGCCGGCCGCCGCCCGGTCGTGCAGACGCCCGGGGGCCGCGTCACGGCGACCACCGTCGTCCGCGCGACGGAGGCCTGGCCCGCGACGCTGCCGGGCAGCGAGCGCGACGTCGTCCCCGTCTACTCGCTCATGGTGGCCACCGAGCCTCTGCCGCAACGGTTCTGGGACACCGCCGGCCTCGCCCGGGGCGAGACGTTCAACGACGAGCGGCACCTCATCGTCTACGGTCAGCGCACCGCGGACGACCGGCTCGCCTTCGGCGGGCGCGGGGCCCCGTACCACCGCGGCTCGCGCATCGACCCGGCCTTCGACCGGGTCGAGCGCGTCTTCGCCGACCTGCGCGTGACGCTGCGCGACCTGTTCCCCGGTCTCGAGGGGCACGCCTTCACGCACGCGTGGGGCGGCCCGCTCGGGATCGCCCGGGACTGGTGGGCGTCGGTGGACCTCGACCGGACGACGGGCCTCGCGCGTGCCGGCGGCTACGTCGGCGACGGCGTCGGGACGGCGAACCTCGCCGGCCGCACCCTCGCCGACCTCGTGCTCGGCCGCGACAGCGAGCTCGTCCGGCTGCCGTGGGTCGGGCACCGCTCCCCCCGCTGGGAGCCCGAGCCGCTGCGCTGGCTCGGCGTCAACGCGGGTCTGCGGGTCATGACGGTCGCGGACGCCGAGGAGCGGCTCACCGGGCGGGAGTCGGTCGCGGCGCGGGTGATGAGCCGCTTCCTCGGGCACTGAGCGCACCTTGCGTCCCCGGGCCGTCACGGGGCATGATCGGCGCCAGCGCGCACCAGGGCGCCTCCTCGTCCGCAGCAAGCACCGAGTGCACCTGGACCGGCACGACCCCCGATCGGCGACCCTTCTGCGGTCCCGGCGTCAGCGGACGGCGGGACGAGCCGCAGGAGGCTGTCATGACCACCGACGTCACCGACCACGACCACACCCGGCACGACGGCGCCCCCGTCGTCCTGCCCGGCAACCCCGACCTCAGGCAGCTCAAGGCCCGCGCGAAGGAGCTGCGGCGCGGGGTCCAGCGCGGCGCCCCCGAGCCGCTGGCGACCTTCGCGACCCACCACCCGCAGGGCGCGGCGCTCGTCGCCGACGCCGCGGCGCGGGCTGCGGTGTCGCTGCGGGACGCCCAGGTCGCGCTGGCCCGCTCGTACGGGTTCGACGGCTGGAACGCGCTCGTGCAGGGCGTGGGACGCGCGCGCGTCGAGGAGCGCGACATGCACCGCTGGTTCGGGGTCGAGCTCAACAACGAGGTGTGGGACCTGCTCGAGTCCGGCGTCGGTCCGCACTCGCCGCAGTCGGACCGCGACCTCGTGCTCTACGGCGCGTTCGCCAGCGCCCGGCACTGGATGGACGCGCCGGGCGCCACGGCCGCGAACGCCGCCCGCGGCGAGCACCTCGTCGCCCGGGCCGCGCTCGCCGTCGGCGAGCACGCCCTCGGGCTGACCCACGCCCGGCGCTGCCTCGACCTCGTCGAGGCCCACCCGGACGTCATGGAGGTCTGGGACGCGCCCTTCGCCCACGAGGCCCTCGCCCGGGCCCTGGCCGCGACCGGTGACGCCGACGACGGTGCGGCGCACCGGTCCCGCGCCGTCGAGCTCACCGCGGCCTGCCCGGACGCCGGCGACCGCGAGGTCCTCGAGGCCGAGCTCGCCCGCGAGCCCTGGTTCGGCCTGGCCTGACCCGGCCGGTCCCCGTCAGCCCCGCACGAGGTGCGGGGTGAGCACGTCGAGGACGCC
>JBQGCR010000922.1:0-6467 GCA_052038585.1 Kineosporiaceae bacterium | reverse complement strand
CGCTGGCCGGCGCCGGGACCGGTGACGTCGACGCCGTCCCCGCCGCCGTCGTCGGCGCGTCCGTCGCGCTCGTCGTCGCCGCGCTCGACCGGGTGCTCTCCCACCAGCCCGCGGCGGCCCTGCCCGCGGGGCTGCTCGCCGCCGCCGCGGCCCCGGTCGTCGCGGCCGGGACGACGGCGTACGCCGTGGCCCGCGTCGTCGTCGGGGGCTGACGTCCCGGATCGCGAGACGGGGGAAGCGCGGGGCGCCGTCTTGATGTTCCTCGTCCACATGGACCTCCTCGTGCGCGTCGCGGTGCTCGTCGCCGTCCTCGCCCTCGCCCTGGCGGTCGGCCTGCGTCGGCGGCGCACCGACGGGCGGGCCGCCCCGGTGGCCGCCGGGGACGTGCTCACCGCCGCCGACCTCGGCGCACCGCTCGGCGGGCGGGCCACGCTGCTCCAGGTCTCGACGCAGTTCTGCGCCCCGTGCCGCGCCACGCGGGCGGTGCTCGCGCCGCTCGCCCGGGACGTCGACGGCGTCGTCCACGTCGAGCTGTCCGCCGAGGACCACGTCGACCTCGTCCGCCGGCTCGACGTCACCCGGACCCCGACCCTGCTCGTCCTCGACGCCGGCGGCCGCGTGACGAGCCGCACCCACGGCGTCCCGACCGCCGCGGCGGTGCTCGACGCCCTGCCCGGCCGGGAGGCGCTGCGATGACGGCGACGCCCGATCCCGCCGGGATCGACCCGCGCGGCCCCCGCTTCGTCGCCGCGGTGACGTCCGTCGTCCTCGCGGTCGCCGTGCTCACCGGCAGCGTGTGGGTGCTCGCGCTCCAGGTGCTCGTCTTCGCCGTCGCCGCCGCCCGCGGCGTCCAGGCGTCGCCGTACGCGGTGCTGTTCCGGCGTCTCCTCCGTCCGCGCCTGGGCCCGCCGGCCGACCTCGAGGACCCGCGACCGCCGCGGTTCGCCCAGGCGGTGGGGCTCGCCGTGACCGGGACCGGCCTGGTGCTCGCGCGGGTCGGTGTGCCGGGCGCAGTCGTCGTCGCCGCCGCCGTCGCACTCGTCGCCGCCGTGCTGAACGCCGTCTTCGGGCTGTGCCTGGGCTGCGAGCTCTACGTCCGGCTCGTCCGGCTCCGGGCGGCGTAGCCGGCGTCAGTAGACGAGCGGCGTCGTCCCCGGCTCCAGGGCCGCCTCGACGAACGTCGCCGCGCCGGCGATCCGGGCGCCGGGGAGCAGGTCGTCCGCGGTGAGCCCGCGCCGGGCCGCGCACTGGGTGCACACGGTGACCTCGCCGAGGGCGAGGACGGCGTCGACGAGCTCGGCGGCGGACGTCGCGTGCTCGAGCCCGAGGTCCGGCACCCGGCCGCGGACGGCGAACCACGTCGCCTCCCCGGTCAGCCACAGGCCCACCGCGACCCCGGAGGCCGCCGCCGTGGCCGCGACCGTCAGCGCCTGGTTCGCGCGCTCGGCCGCCTCCGGACCGCTGGTCAGCTTGACGAGCAGGCGGCGCGCGGACCCCGGGGCGCCGGGCGTGGGCAGGCTCACGGCCCGGACGCTACCGTGCCGGGCGCCGCCGGTTAGGATCGCCCCATGGGAGCCCTGGAAGCCACCTACCTCGCCCTGCTGGTCATCACGTCGGCGGCGATCGCCTGGTTCTCCGTCTTCGTCGTCTACCGCCTCTTCCGCGGGCAGCGCTGAGCACGTGCCGATCCCGCTCGACCCGACCCTGCCGGCGCCGCTCGTCCCGCTGGCCTGGCTCGTCGGCACGTGGGCCGGGGCGGGCGTCGTCGGCTACCCGACGATCGAGGAGACCCGCTTCGGCCAGGAGGTGACGTTCGCCCACGACGGGCGGGCGTTCCTCTCCTACACCTCGCGGACGTGGCTGCTCGACGACGCCGGCAACCAGGTGCGCCCGCTGGCGACCGAGACGGGATTCTGGCGCCCCGCCGGTGAGGCCGCCGAGGGCGGCACCGCGCTCGAGGTGCTCCTCGCGCACCCCACCGGCTTCGTCGAGCTCTACGTCGGCCGCGTCGACGGCCCGCGGGTCGACCTCGAGACCGACGCCGTGGTCCGCACCGCGACCGCCAAGGAGTACTCGGCCGCGACCCGGATGTACGGGCTCGTCGAGGGGGACCTGCTCTGGGTCATGGACATGGCCGCCGTCGGGCAGCCGCTGCAGTCCCACGCGAGCGCCCGGCTCAAGCGCGTCTGACCGACGGACGACCGACGACGGCCCCGCCCCCTCGTGGGGGACGGGGCCGTCGCCGCGGTGAGCAGGGTCAGCAGTTCCCCGGCTCCGCCTTGCCCGCGAAGCGGTCCTTCGCCCACGCCCGGACGTCGGCGCTGGCGATCGTGTTCGTCGTCGCGTGCAGGCCGAGGTAGACCTTCGACCGCATCTTGACGCCCGCGGCGCAGTACCGGCTCACACCGGCCTTGATGGACGCCGGCGGGATGACGTCGTCCTGGCCGCCCCAGTAGTTGAGGACCGGCATCCCCATCTCGTACTTGGCGCCCGAGCCGACCCGGCCGACCCCGATGCCGACCGTCTGGGCGTCGGCCACCTGGCCCCACGTCTTCCCGTCGGCGCCCTTGAGCGTGTAGATCTTCTCCAGGCCGATGCCGCCGACGGTGTAGTCCTCGATCTTCTTGAACGTCCAGCTCAGCAGCGTGCCGGCGAGGCACTGCTTCTTGACGTCGGCGACCGCGGTGCGGCCCTTGTCGTTGAGCAGCTCGTCGAACGGCATCTGCGGGTAGGCCGCCGAGAGGCCGACGACGGCGTCGGCGAGGAAGCCGGCGTAGAACTGGCCGTTGAGGTTCGCGGCGGTGGCCCGCAGGTCCGACGGCGGGGCGCCCGCGGCGGCGCCGACGATCGGCAGCTCGGGCGCGTACGAGCGGGCCATCTGCGCGGCCCACAGCGTCGTGCCGCCGCCCTCGGAGTAGCCGTTGAGCAGGATCTTCGCGGCGCGGTTGATGCCGGCGCCGGGCACCTTGGTCGCCGCGCGCGCCATGTCCAGCTGCGCGCGCCCGTTGTTCACGCCGTTGACGTAGTTGTGCACCTCGCCGGTGAGGTACCCGACCCCGTCGCTCATCGCGACGATGTGGCCGTCGTTGAGAAAGTCGCTCACGGAGGCGACCTCGAAGTTGTCGACGAAGCCGCCGCCGAACTGGCGCGACGCGGCGCACTGGCTGCCGAGGCCGACCGTCGTCGAGGACCACGCCGCGATGTTCAGGGCCGACGTCGGGGCCTCGACCTTGGGCACGAGCACGATGCCGGACGTCGCGATCTTCTTGCCGCTGAGGTTGGTCGTGACGTAGCGCAGCTGGTAGCCGGTCGTGGGCACCTTCGCCGTCGTCGTCGTGAGGAGCACCTTGCGGCAGGCGAGGATGGTGCCGGGGGCCTCGGTGATCGAGCCGCTCTGCGCCGCGTAGATCTGCGACGTGCTCGCGCTGCAGGTGGTCGCGCCGGCGGCGAGCACGGCGGGGGCCGCCGAGGCGGGGCCGCCTGCGGTGACGAGGCTGCCCGCGGCGAGCGCCGAGGCGGACAGCACGGCCGCGCCGAGGCGGGCCGGACGGGCGGAGGGGGAGGGGAACAGGCGCACGGGGCGCTCTCCTTCGTGGTCGAGGACTCGGGACTGTCCTGGTCCGGAAGGGGCGGCCACCGGGTGCCGCACGGGTCGCCGTTGACCTCGACGTCCTGTGGGCTGGATCACCATGGCGATATCAACGAGCGTTGTCAAGGTGCTGCCGGGGAAGGCAATCGGCGTGTGCGACGCTGTCGTCGTCATGGAGACGACCGCCGATGCCGCCACCCGTGTCCCGAGCCGTGCGCAGAGCCCCGCGCTCGCCCTGCCCGGGGCGGTCGCGGCCGACGGTCCCGACGCCGGCGTCGCGTGGCACTACGGCGACCCCACCCGCGAGCAGCGCGCCCTCGAGGCCGGCGCCGCGGCGGTCGACCTGTCGCACCGCGGGGTCGTCCGGGTCGGCGGTCCCGACCGGCTCTCGTGGCTGCACTCCCTGACGACGCAGCACCTGTCGGCGCTCGCGCCCGGGGTCGCCACCGAGGTGCTCGTCCTGTCCCCGCACGGGCACGTCGAGCACGCGCTGCACCTCGTCGACGACGGCGAGGCGGCGTGGCTCACGGTCGAGCCCGGAACGGCGCCGGCGCTCGTCGAGTGGCTGCGGCGGATGCAGTTCATGCTCCGCGTCCAGGTCGACGACGTGAGCGAGGAGTGGGCCGTCGTCGGCGAGCCGAGCCGGGCGGCCGACGGGCCGGAGGGGTCCGGACCGGTCTGGGTCGACCCGTGGCCGCACCTCGGCGTCCGGACCGCCTCGTACGCCGGGGTGGACGACGCCGAGCACCCCGGTCGCCGCCGGCCCTGGCGCGAGGTGCTCGTCCCGCGGGAGCGGCTCGTCGACGCCCTGCTCGCCGGGGGTCGCGCCCCCGCCGGCACGTGGGCCGCCGAGGCGCTGCGGGTCGCCGCCTGGCGCCCGCGCCTGGGCTTCGAGAGCGACCACCGGACGATCCCGCACGAGGTCGACTGGCTGCGCACCGGCGTCCACCTCGAGAAGGGCTGCTACCGCGGCCAGGAGACGGTCGCCCGCGTGCACAACCTCGGCCGCCCGCCCCGGCGCCTCGTCATGCTCCACCTCGACGGCTCCGAGCACGTGCTCCCCGAGCACGGTGCCCCGGTCACGGCAGGGGAGCGGCAGGTCGGCTTCGTGACGACGGCGGCGCGCCACCACGAGCTCGGCCCGGTCGCCCTCGCGCTCGTCAAGCGCTCGACCCCGGTCGACGCCGAGCTCTTCGCCGGCGGGGTGGCCGCGGCCCAGGAGATCGTCGTCCGGCCGTAGGAACGTCGGCCGGTCGACCGTCCCGCCGCAGGATCTTTCGCGCGACCGGTCCTCGGTGCGAGGATGTGGGCCATGACCGCGCCCTCCACCGGAACGCTGATCACCGTCGCGCCCACCGGCGCCGAGATCGTCAAGGCCGACCTGCCGCAGCTGCCGACGACGCTCGACGAGCTCGTCGCCGAGGCCAAGGCGTGCGAGGCGGCCGGGGCGGGCCTGGTCCACGTGCACGTCCGCGACGGCGAGCACCGCCCGACGCTCGACCTCGGCCGGCTGAAGGAGACGGTGGCGGCGCTGCGGGAGAGCACGTCGCTCGTCGTCCAGCTCTCCACCGGCGGCAGCGTGCACGACCCCCTGTCCGACCGCCTCGCCGTGCTCGACGCCCGGCCGGACTCCTGCTCGCTCACGTGCGGCACGGTGAACTTCGGCGACGACGTCTTCCTCAACCCGTGGCCGTTCATGGTGGACCTGTACGACAAGGCGAAGGACCTCGGCGTCGTCCCCGAGTTCGAGCTGTTCGACCTCGGTCACGTCACGGCGATGACCCGGCTCGTCCGCGAGCGCGGCCTGCCCGCGGGCGGTGCGGTCCACGCCGACCTCGTCCTCGGCGTCCCGGGCGGCCTGCCCGGCACGGCCGCGGCGCTGGCCGCCGGCGTCGCCGCGCTCCCGCCGGAGGTGACGAGCTGGTCGGCCACCGGCATCGGCCGCGGCCACCTGCCCGTCATGGCGGCGGCCCTGGGCTTCGGCGGCCACCTGCGCGTCGGCATGGAGGACAACGTCTTCTACGCGCGCGGGCAGGTCGTCGGGAGCAACGCCGAGCTCGTCGCCCGGGCCGCTCGGGTGGCCGCCGAGCTCGGCCGGCCGGCGCTGACGACGGCGCAGGCGCGCGAGCTGCTGCACCTGCCCTGACCGTCGCGGGAGCCTTTGCGCCGCAAGCGGATCCGCCGACGGCGCAGTGCCGTTCCCTCCCCACCGCCGGCGGGGGGACGGTGGTCGCATGACGACCGCACCCGACCTCACCGGCCCCCTCGACGACCACCTCGCGAACCGGCTGCTCCACCAGCGCGTCATCGTCCTCGGCCAGGCCGTGGACGACGCGAGCGCGAACCGGGTCTGCGCCCAGCTGCTCCTGCTGTCCGCCGAGGACCCGCGCTCGGACATCGCCCTGTACCTCAACTCGCCCGGCGGCTCGGTGTCCGCGGGGCTGGCCGTCTACGACACGATGCAGGCGGTCCCGAACGACGTCGCGACCCTCGCCCTCGGGCTCGCCGCGAGCATGGGCCAGTTCCTCCTGTGCGCCGGGGCGCCCGGCAAGCGGTACGCGCTGCCGCACGCCCGCGTCATGATGCACCAGCCCTCGGGCGGGATCGGGGGCACCGCGGCCGACATCGCGATCCAGGCCGAGAACGTCCGGCACACCAAGGCGCTGCTCCACCGGCTCACCGCGCAGCACACCGGCCGCAGCGTCGAGGACGTCGCCGCCGACAGCGACCGGGACCGCTGGTTCACCGCCGAGGAGGCGCGGGAGTACGGCATCGTCGACCACGTCGTCGCCCGGCTCGCCGACGTGCGGCCGGCTCCGCCGGTGCGCCGGGTGGGCCTGACGTCGTAGCCGTCAGGCGACCCGCAGGCTCACGGTGC